>JBDUAU010000572.1:0-8051 GCA_040004485.1 Saprospiraceae bacterium | reverse complement strand
GGTTGTGCCTGTTACATCAAGTGGTTTAGCATCGCCATCCAGCAAATAGAACATGAGATCTTTTCCCTTTGACATAATCTCAATATGGTTAGGCTCTGCCTCTTCAATCGTACCTCCATGTGGTCCTTTGCCTACTTCACCGACATGATGGTCTGCTTCCTGTTCTTCAGGTTTGTCGGCATTATCAGAAACTGGTGGAGGTGTTACTTTCTCAGGCGCCTTGTCAACAGTTACAGTGGCAGATTTATCGGGAGAAGAATTGCAGGAAAAAAATGCCAAACTTGTCAAAGCAAAAGCTGTGAACATCATTAATTTAATGGTTTTCATTGTTATTTTTTTTTAAAATAGGTTTAAATATTTTATGCTTGCACGAAGGTCCATTTCAATTTGCATCAATCTTCTTTAAGTTAATTGTGCTTTTACCTTAAAAAATTACTCCGCCACGTATTGAATAATGTAGGTGTATTTCTGTCAGTTCCGATTCAATTGATTTCTGATGAATGGACTATAAACAGTCTTGCACAGTCAGATGGTCATCTGCTGTGTAAAAAACGAAAATCAAAAATCAAATCTGGAAACTCTGTATAAAAATCCGGATGTCCGATCCTGGTGGTGGTGGATGGAAACCATTGTAAGCAAAATTACTTCTGCTGGATTCAATTGGATTGATGAGAAAGAAAGGCGCAATGGAACCTGTGAATACAGTGAATGCTATTTGTGCCTCGGCAATTTTTTCACTGGAAAATTGTCCTGCTGCCTTAAAGAAAGAAAAATGAAGGCTTTGGCAATCATGGTCCTTGCTTTCTGAATTTTTACCGTTCGTACAACATGCTTTTTTGCAATGATTATCACCTGCGGCTTCGCAACTATTACAGCCTGCTGCACACCATGCAGAGCAAACATGCATATAAAGCATGACTACTAAAAGTAGTACACTGATGCTTTTTGATATGATGTTGAGTTTCTGCATTTCTAATTTAAAAATACGGTTTTATTTGGATTATCCCCATTGCCATCCAATCCATCCTCCCTATTTGAGAACAGAAGGATATACAAAATCCTATAAATTCAACCTGTCCAGCGTCCGTCAGACTTGGCTATAGGATGAACGCCCTTGATATCAATTAATTATTAAGATGATCCTTGTTGGGCAATCCTTAACTTCTTTACAGTACTGTCATATCTAACTTTTCTACTCAAAGGGTACCGAATCCTCAACTTGTTACCAATTTCAAAACAAATCCTATAAGAATTGGTTGTTAAGGTATGGAAGTGTGAACTTTTCAACATTATGCTGTTGTCAACATCATTCATCAAGAGGTGTCTGAATTTCATCAAAGCCTATCGTCACATAATGGATCTGATCAGCACTTGGTATAAAATCAAGCAGGTAGGGATTTAATTCCTTGCACATTTCGGTATATCTGGATAATCAGGTCATAGCAATTTTGCAATATTGTTTTCAGAAAAGAGTCTAGCAAATGGAATACATGAAAATGAATAAAATTTTAATTCAAAACTTCAACCTGAGAATGTTTTGGATTATTGCTTTAGGCTTCTTTGGACCTTCAGCATATAGTCAACAAATGCCAGGTATGAAAAGCGATTCTTCATTGGTTAAAAAACAATCTATAAAGAATATGGATAATATGACCGGGATGGAAGAAGAAGTAGCACATCCTTTTTTTACACATATGGGCATGCCCGATGCCGTAGGCACCTATAGTCTCCGCCTCTCAGCTTTGTCAACTCAAGAGGATGGAATATCAAAAGGTGATTTCGGTTTTCACCTTGAAACCGGGCTTACGAAGATGGTAGGGCTTCATCTACGCAATGATAGAGTACTAACGAATGCACATACTGAAATAATGTTTCAGTTTGCAGTACTTGCCAGTAAGAACGGAATGAATGGATTCTCTCCCCTCATTGAATTTGAAATCCCGACGCATAAAGGTGAAAAAGCAATTAATACTCTGGTTGGTTTTTCGACCATGCTATCCAATTCTCATATCGCTTTCAATCAGGCAATTCATTATAGTCCCAGGGAAGATTTGGTGGAAGGAAGCGCTTCATTGGTTTATAAGATTTATAAAAACATATTTCTTGTGGGCGAGATCCAGGGGGAAAAATTAGCCGGTGAATCCATTGCGCTGAACCTGGTGGGAGGCGTAAAAGTAAAAATAAATAATTATTTAATTATTGGTCTTGGCTACCAGGCACCTATTACAGACAATAAGGATTTCAGTTCACAATATATTCTTCAGCCCAATTTTGAATGGAAGAATTAAAAACAACATACCAAACAAATAACAGGAAGAGGTGTGAATTACATAACCAATTTCAAAAATTGTGTAACGATTTTCATTATTCTTAATTCATCTTTACAGATTATGTTCTCTTTCCATAAACTGAGAAATATCATCCTGCGCTGTGACGGAAATCATCCCATTACTTCCGCCGTTAAGTCAAATTTGAGGGTTCATCTATCAAACCAGTAAATCTATTAATTATGAAAAACGTTTTCTTTCTTTTAATCTTTCTGGCTTCAGCGATGAGTTTACTAACAGCCTGTACTTCAAAACAAACAGCCGACCAATATCTTAATGACGATCAGCAGCGGAAGGATATCCTTGTTGCGATTGTTCATCATCAACCTTACATGGCAGAGATGATGCATGAGATGATGAATAGCGACAGCAGTAAACAAATGATGGGTGAAAGCATGATGAGTGATCCCGGCATGATGAAAATGTCAATGAACAGCATGATGGACATGTGTAGCAAAGATTCCTCAATTTGCAAAATGATGATGGGCAAAACAATGGCTATGTGTGATGCTAACCAATCCATGTGTAATATGATGATGGGAAGTATGAAATCGCATCCAAATGTGATGAAGTCCATGAAAGGCATGTGTGATATGGAAAATATGAACCAGGATGATAAAACCGGAAATGAAGAACACCACAAGAAATAAACAGGAGAAATAGAAAAATCAAAATATTCCGTAATTTAGGAATGTAATATGAGAAGTGTAATCGTCATACTGCTGCTGTTTTCCTACATGATACCCTCCATTGGTGTGTCATTGACAGCACATTATTGCGGCGGTAAGTTGGCTTCTGTTTCCATATTTCATCATGACGGTCTGAAGTGTCCATGTGGCAAGATGCCCATGAAAAATGATTGCTGTAAAGAGAAGACGACACTCATTAAGTTAAATGACAACCAGCATAAGGCTCAGCTATTGTCCATTAGTTTTTTCAAAGAAATACAACCAACTCCCTTTTACCTCCCTGGTAAAATTTCCCTGAACCTTGGTATAGATCAGCGCATTTTTCACAACTATCTACATCCTCCGGATGATAATACTGAAAAACCTATCTATCTGCTCAACGAGGTTTTCCTTATTTGATTTCAATTTAGCTTCCTCTGATCCGACACCAGATCTGGTGCTTCGGCTGAACCTGTTTTTCAGAAATAACTCATTGCACAGGTATTAACTTCATTAATCATGGATTCTATACATGACAAAACCATAAAACATATCAGGGCCATTTCTTTGTTGAAAAGGATATGGAAAGCATTTCGAAATTTCTTTAAAAAGGATTGCTGTAAAGAATAAGATGGACAAGAAAGAACGACTGAAAATTATTGAAAAGTCCTCGAAACAAGTTGGACCAGGGGTGTTTTATTCGACGATAGTCGTCATTGCATCCTTTCTTCCTGTATTTTTACTGACAGGTATGGAGGGAAAACTCTTTCACCCATTGGCCTATACAAAAACGTTTATCCTGATTATTGATGCGTTTCTTGCGATCACTCTCGCTCCTGTATTAATCTCCTTTTTTCTGAAAGGAAAACTTAAACCTGAAAGCGCAAATCCAGTAACACGAATTCTCGAGAAAATATATACACCTGTTATTTCATGGTGTCTTGAATGGCGTAAAACAGTTTTAGCCCTTAACATCATTGCACTCATCATCGGTGCTGTCATGATGCTACGGATGGGTACTGAATTTATGCCTCCGCTGGATGAAGGCTCCATTCTCTTTATGCCTGTCACTCTCCCGGATGTTTCAAATAGTGAGGTGAAACGCATTTTGCAGGTGCAGGATAAAATCATCAAATCAATCCCTGAAGTACAAAATGTTTTAGGCAAAGCCGGTCGTGCCAGTACAGCAACTGATAATTCTCCGATCAACATGATTGAGACCATCATCCTTTTGAAACCACAATCGGAATGGAGAGCCGACCTTACAAAAGACGACATCATCAATGAACTCAATGCAAAGCTGCAGATTCCGGGTGTGGTCAATGGTTTCACACAACCTATCATCAATCGAATTAACATGCTTTCAACGGGAATCAGAACGGATGTTGGTTTAAAAATTTACGGACAAAATCTTGATTCCATTTATGCCCTGGCGACAAGTATGAAAAAAGAACTGGAAGGTATCAATGGCATCAAAGATTTATATGTGGAACCTATTACCGGTGGAAGATATGTGGATGTAACTGTGAAGAAAGATGAAATCGGTAAATACGGTCTGAGCGTAGATGATGTCAACATGTATGTTGAAACCGCACTGGGAGGAATGAATCTCACCACCACGATTGAGGGTCGGGAGCGCTTCACCGTGAATGCACGATTCGCACAAGACTACAGGAATAGCCTCGATGCCATCAGGCAAATTCCAGTGAAAACGATGAATTATGGCACCATTCCATTATCAGCTGTTGCCGATGTAAGCATTTCAGAAGGCCCTCCGATGATCAACTCTGAGAATGCAATGCTGAGAGGTACAGTATTATTCAATGTGCGTGAAAGAGATCTCGGAAGTACTGTAAAAGAAGCACAGGATAAATTGAATAAACTATTTACAAAGCTTCCAAGAGGATATAATATTGAATGGAGCGGACAGTGGGAAAACCAAATTCGGGCAAACAAAACATTATCTCTCATCATGCCCATCGTGTTAGTCATCATATTTATGGTTTTGTATTTCACTTACAAATCCCTGAAAGAAGCTTTGCTGACGATGATCACGGTTCCCTTTGCATTAATAGGCGGTGTGTATATGGTGTATTTCTATGGCGTAAATCTTTCTGTAGCTGTTGCAGTTGGATTCATTGCCTTGTTCGGTGTAGCTGTGGAAACAGCCATGCTCATGATGATCTACCTGAATGAATACATGGAAAAATTAGTAGCAGACAAAGGCAATTCATCAACGACGATCACGCAGGCTGATTTACGCAAATACATTATGGACGGAGCTGTACAACGTTTGAGACCAAAGTTGATGACGGTTTCCGTTTCACTTTTTGGTTTGATCCCCATTCTCTGGGCAACCGGGACAGGGAGTGATGTCATGCTTCCGATCACCATACCCTTGATAGGAGGTGTCATTACATCCACCATTTATGTTTTACTGGTCACGCCTGTTGTGTATGAAATAGTGAAAGAAAGAGAATTAAAAAAACACGGTAAATTAATTATGCCGGGTTTAAATAATGAACAATAGGCAATTGACAATTGGCAATTGGCAATTAGCAATTAGCAATTAGCAATTAGCAATTAGCAATTTAAAAAAGGAATTGGACAAATTAATCAAAAAGAAAGCAGAATCGAGTAAACTAAATAATATGGCAATACAAAATATAAGAGATGCAATCAGAAGAAATCAGAAGGCTCCTAAATCTTATGATTCAAAATCCTGAAAAATTCTAATGAATAATTTTATAAAACAATTATCCTTTACGTTTTATCAATTGCCTATTGTCAATTGCCTATTGCCTATTGTCTATTGCTTATTGCCTATTGCTTATTGTTCTTCTCAGGTGCTGACCCTTGACTCCATATTAGCCAGAATTGAGACCAACAATCCAATGCTCCGGATGTATGAACAACAAATCAATGCTGTCGACGCCTATGCTGAAGGTGCAAAGAGCTGGATGCCGCCTACGCTTTCATCTGGTTTCTGGCAGGCACCTTATAACAACATCGGGAATGGAATGTGGATGATCACTGGCGAACAAATGATACCAAATCCACGCAAGCAAAGGGCTAATTACAAATACATGCTGGGGATGTCATCTGTCGAAGCAGCCGGTAAAACCGCAACTCGAAATGAATTATTTGCTTCGGCAAAACAGAATTATTATGAATGGATTATATTAAAAAAGAAATATGAATTGATCATCCAGGCAGATTCACTGACGAACTATGTTATTCATTTAGGAAAGCTTCGCTACACCTATAATAAAGAGACGCTCAATAACATTTACAAAGCCGAGGCAGATCTATTTGAACTGCGAAATATGGAAACCATGTTGCTCAGCGACATGAAAATGAAAAATGTCGAACTGAATACGCTGATGAATACAGACAAACAAGTTTCTTTTGACATAGATACAACCATAATTCCCAGGTTCTATGAGTTGAGTTTGACTGACACTTCAGTGATTTCAGCATCACGAAGTGATATCCGTCAATATGATGCATCCATTGCTTTGACACGTCTGCAACAACAATTTGAACAGTCAAAGCGCCTGCCTGAATTCGGAGTTTCCATCAGTCATATGCAATCCTTGGGTCAAATGCCAAATCAATTTTCAGCCATGGGAATGATCACCATTCCGATTGTCCCCTGGTCTGCCAGGGAATACAAAGCAAACATCAAGGGCCTTGATTACACGGCAAATGCAATTAGCTTTCAAAAGCAATCTTTACTGAATGAAACTACCGGCATGATAGCTTCACTGCAATCCCAAATCTTGTCGTCCAAACAACAACTATCGAATTACGAAGAAAATATCCTGCCTTCCTATACGAAAAGTTATCAATCATCTATCCTTGCTTATGAACAAAATACTGAAGCATTATTTGTCGTATTGGACGGATTGAGAATGTACCGAATGGCAAAGATGAATGAATTGGACGTTCTAAATACACTGCTGAAATTACAAGTCGATTATGAGAAAGAATTGGAAATACGTTGAAATAAATGGACAATAGACAATAGACAATACCGAGTATAATCATATAAAATATAAAATATGGCTATACGGCACACGATTAATAAACCGGAAAAGTACAAATGAATAAATTTTTGAAAACAGGCTTTCTTAACTATTTCCAATTGGTAATTGCCAATTGCTTATTGCCAATTTCTCATTGCCTATTGCCTATTGCTTATTGTCTATTGTTTTTGACTTCATGTGGTCAAAGAGATGAGCACAAACACATTCCTACCGACAAACCAAGTGACTTAGATCAATTGGTGCAGTCTACGAATCAAACTATATATAGCGATGTAGGTACCGTATCACCATTAAATCACACCATTACGCCGGCATTGTTTGCTACAGGTGAAATTGCTTATGATCCACGCCTGATCAACACGATCAGCTCGCGATTTACAGGAAGAGTTGAAAAATTATACGTACGATTTAATTTTCAGGCAGTTAAAAAAGGGCAACGGCTCATGGACATTTACAGTCCTGAAATCCTCACTGCACAACAGAATTTAATTTTTTTACTCACCAGCGATGCAAATGACCTGGCCCTGATTAATTCCTCAAAGCAGCAACTCCAATTGCTCGGATTGACCGTCGGACAACTTAAAGAAATAGAATCTACTAAAAAGGTATTAAATCCAATTCCTGTTTATAGTCCATACGGGGGCCACATTCATGACATTGGTTCGGGCAGCGAAAATGGTACCACGTCTTCACCAATGGGTAATGCAGGGAATTCAGGTATGGGAAGTTCTTCAACATCTTCATCTCCTGTTCAAATTGAAAACCTTCCTTCTTCCCAAACGTCAGAGCTCACGCTTAAAGAAGGGATGTATGTACAAAGCGGTCAATCTATTTTTGCAGTATACAATACCGATCGCGTCTGGGCGATTTTGAATATTTTCCCAAAAGATGCTGCTCTGATCAAAGTCGGTGATAAGGTTTCCATGACGGCAGAAACAAGTCCCGATAAAGTCATTGAGGCCAACATCAATTACATTGAGCCCGTCATTGGTCAAAATGCATCTGCC
>JBDUAU010000262.1:0-2414 GCA_040004485.1 Saprospiraceae bacterium | reverse complement strand
CGAGTGACGAAGAACGAGTGACGAGTGACGAGTGACGAGTGACGAGTGACGAGTGACGAAGAACGAGTAACGAGTGACGAGTGACGAATAACGAGTAACGAGTGACGAATAACGAGTGACGAATAACGAGTGACGAGTAACGAGTGACGAGTGACGAGTGACGAATGACGAGTAACGAGTAACGTATTCATTATTTTAGTTAAGAACATCGATAAGTTAGGCGTGTGCTTCGACACTTCGACTTGCTCCGCTTATACCTTGTGCTACCCTTCGACCAGCATCACATATTCTTGTGCGATTAATTCATCAGATTTAAGTAAGGGGGACAGATTATTATTCTACACTTTCAGGGTTGAAAATATTTCGTAATTCCTTATTCCCCAGGTTGCAACCCGGGCTAATAATATTGGATCCTTTCAGGATCAATTACGGAATAATGTCTAATCTCTCACATTTCACATTTCACGACTCACGACTCACGTCTCACGTCTCACGACTTACTCGTTATTATAATATTTGGTTACATAATTAAAGAATATAATTACATAATTACAAGGTTTTTGATTCACTTTTGCCAGAATGCAATTAGAAAATGCACTTAGCATAACTCAACAGAAATAACTGAAACTTTCAGTTGATGTTTTTGTTTCGAACATTGGCTCCCTCTTAACACTATACATTCAAAACAAAAGACTCATGAAAATTTTATTCTTTTTGGCGTGCTTTTTCGTCATGACAAGTTCTGTGTCTGCGCAAAAAATGGCGCATGATCATTACACTGTATCAGGTGGCTTATTGGGTGCCATGAATTATGACAAATTCAGAATCACAGGTGACAATGCCGGCAATGTAGGTTACAAAGTCTATATTGGTTGGTCTGCAGGAGGGTGGTTAAATCTTCCTCTTGGCAATGCTTTTTCTTTGGAACCCCAGGTGATGTATTCATACTATAAATACGGAGCTGTGTCCGGTACCGCATTGCTTCGGTATGGAGGACTGAGTTATGTATCAGTTCCGGTAATGTTAAAATTTCATGTGTGTCGCGATTTTGCTATTACACTCGGACCACAGGTAGATTTTCTGGGAGGTCTTCATCACACACCGTCTGAAAATTCAAAAAATGATTTTGCTTCGACAAGTCTTTCTGTCAGCGGGGGGATTGAATTTTTACCTCATTCACCTGTTGTTTTTTTCGGACGATATATTCACGGCCTGACCAACATGGATGACAAAGGATTCACCCCTGATGCGGAATACTTTAATCACAATGTCCAGGTAGGACTTAAGGTAAAATTATTTGGGAAAGTAATCCCTGCCGATACTGATGGAGATGGAATAGCTGATGTCAATGATAAATGCCCGCTTGTATTTGGGTTAGCAAAGTTTGAAGGATGCCCTGACAGCGATAACGATGGCATCACGGATGCAAGCGATTTATGTCCGACAGTGGCAGGAGTTGAAAGATATAATGGCTGCCCTATTCCGGACACTGATAATGACGGCATTAATGATGAAAATGATAAATGTCCGAAGGTTGCTGGTGTAGTTAAATATGATGGCTGTCCGATTCCGGACACCGATGGTGATGGCATCAATGATGACCTTGACAAATGTCCGACGAAAGCCGGTGTAGCTAAATATGATGGCTGCCCTGTTCCGGATACAGACGGAGATGGTATCAATGATGATATGGACAAATGTCCGACGAAGGCCGGTGTTGCTAAATATGATGGTTGCCCTGTTCCGGACAGAGACAATGATGGTGTAGTGGATGAAAAAGATGATTGTCCTGATATCGCTGGTCCTATTGATAATGACGGTTGTCCAAGAGTGGAGAATGCTGTCTTTAACACCAGAATGATTCAATTTGTGACCGGAAGTGCGGTACTTACTAAACAAGCAAAGAAGGACATCAAAGAAGGAGCAAAATTGCTGAATAGCACTGTATTTGTTGCGCTGAAAGTTGAAATCCAGGGCCATACTGATAGTGATGGTTCTGTGGAATACAACCACAAATTAAGTCATAGGCGTGCAGATTCTGTCAAAACTGAATTAGTAAAAAATGGCGTAGATGCAAATCGCATGACCATAAATGGCTATGGTGAAGATCATCCAATAGCTGACAATGCAACTGCTGCCGGAAAAGCAAAGAATCGCAGAGTCGAATTAAAAGTAAAACAGTAATACGTAAGAAAAAAAATAGTCAGACAACCCCGCATCCATCATTGGGTGCGGGGTATTTTTTTTATATCCCGTACCATTTAATGCCAGGGGATTCCGACATTAACGTGAGAGGTGAGGCGTGTGTCCTCAGCCGCTAAGTATAAGCAATGAGCATTAAGTAGAAAGTGGTCTGCGGTACATTGTCCATGTTCTATGGTCTGAAGCAAGTATCCAGCCGGCTCAAATTAAAA
>JBDUAU010000566.1:0-8069 GCA_040004485.1 Saprospiraceae bacterium | reverse complement strand
TGCAACACGTGTTACTTCAGATGCAAATGCACGCAACTGATCCACCATCGTGTTGAGGGTTTCTTTCAATTGGAGGATTTCACCACGCACGTCAACCGTGATTTTCTTTGACATGTCACCGTTTGCAACAGCGATAGCCACATCGGCGATGTTACGCACTTGTGCAGTAAGATTGCCAGCCATCTGATTGACAGAGTCCGTCAAGTCTTTCCATGTTCCTGCTACACCTGGTACACTTGCTTGTCCTCCAAGCTTTCCTTCGGTACCTACCTCACGTGCAACACGCGTCACCTCAGATGCGAAACCACGCAACTGATCCACCATCGTGTTGATCGTATTTTTCAATTCAAGAATTTCACCTTTTACATTTACTGTGATTTTTCTTGACAAGTCACCATTTGCTACAGCTGTTGTTACCTCGGCAATATTTCTTACCTGTGAAGTAAGATTACTCGCCATCTTATTGACAGAGTCTGTCAAATCTTTCCATGTTCCACCTACACCAGGTACATCGGCTTGTCCACCAAGTTGGCCTTCAGAGCCTACCTCACGGGCAACACGTGTCACTTCTGAACCAAATGAATTCAACTGGTCCACCATCGTGTTGATCGTATTTTTCAATTCAAGGATTTCGCCTTTTACATCAACCGTAATTTTTCTTGACAGGTCACCTTTCGCAACAGCAGTCGTAACCTCTGCAATATTTCGTACCTGTGCTGTCAGATTACTACCCATTTGATTGACGGAGTCGGTGAGATCTTTCCATACACCACCGACACCTTCCACTGTAGCTTGTCCACCAAGTTTTCCTTCAGAACCCACCTCACGTGCCACACGAATAACTTCAGATGCAAAACCACGCAACTGATCCACCATCGTGTTGATTGTATTTTTCAACTCAAGGATTTCTCCCTTTACGTCCACACCGATTTTTCTTGACAAGTCACCATTCGCTACAGCTGTAGTTACCTCTGCGATATTTCGTACCTGTGAAGTAAGATTACTTCCCATCTGATTCACCGAGTCTGTCAAATCTTTCCATGTTCCACCTACACCTGTTACCTCAGCTTGACCTCCAAGTTTTCCTTCAGTACCAACTTCAAGTGCAACACGTGTTACTTCAGATGCAAATGAATTGAGCTGATCCACCATTGTGTTGATCGTTTTTTTCAACTCAAGGATCTCACCTTTTACATCAACTGTAATTTTTCTTGACAAGTCACCTTTCGCAACAGCAGTTGTAACCTCTGCAATATTTCGCACTTGTCCTGTGAGGTTACTTGCCATCTGATTGACAGAATCTGTGAGATCTTTCCATACACCACCGACACCGACCACTGTGGCTTGTCCTCCGAGTTTTCCTTCAGAACCTACTTCTCTTGCAACACGAGTTACTTCAGATGCAAATGAATTCAACTGATCCACCATCGTGTTGATGGTATTTTTCAATTCAAGAATTTCTCCCCGCACATCCACTGTGATTTTTCTTGACAAGTCTCCTTTTGCAAGTCCAGTCGTTACTTCAGCGATATTTCGTACCTGACCTGTAAGGTTACTTGCCATTTGATTGACAGAGTCTGTCAAATCTTTCCATACTCCATCCACACCCTGTACAGCAGCCTGTCCACCAAGCTTCCCTTCAGATCCAACTTCCCGCGCAACACGTGTTACTTCCGAACCAAATGAATTCAATTGGTCCACCATTGTGTTGATCGTATTTTTCAATTCAAGGATTTCTCCTTTTACATCCACAGTGATCTTCTTTGACAAGTCACCTTTCGCAACAGCAGTAGTTACCTCTGCAATATTTCTTACCTGGGCAGTAAGATTACTTCCCATCTGATTCACCGAATCTGTTAAATCTTTCCATACACCACCGACACCTTTTACTTTGGCTTCCCCTCCAAGTTTTCCTTCTGAACCTACTTCACGTGCAACACGTGTCACTTCAGCAGAAAAGGAATTCAACTGATCCACCATCGTGTTGATCGTATTTTTCAATTCGAGGATTTCTCCTTTTACATCTACAGTAATTTGGCGTGATAAGTCACCTTTTGCAACGGCTGTGGTAACCTCCGCGATGTTTCGTACCTGACCAGTAAGATTGCTGGCCATTTGATTAACAGAGTCAGTCAAATCTTTCCATGTGCCTGCAACACCTTTTACATGTGCCTGACCTCCCAGTTTTCCTTCTGTTCCAACTTCGAGAGCCACACGCGTCACTTCTGATGAAAAAGAATTCAACTGATCCACCATCGTATTGATCGTATTCTTCAATTCGAGGATTTCACCTTTTACATCCACAGTGATTTTTCGAGATAAGTCTCCTTTCGCCACAGCTGTAGTTACCTCTGCGATGTTTCGCACCTGGGCTGTAAGATTACTGCCCATTTGATTTACAGAGTCAGTAAGGTCTTTCCATACACCACCTACACCTTTTACTACAGCTTGTCCTCCGAGCTTTCCCTCTGAACCTACTTCACGAGCAACACGTGTTACCTCCATGGAGAAAAGATTCAACTGCTTCACCATGTCATTTACTTCTTTGGCGATGCGTGCAAATTCTCCCTGCAGTTCATGTCCGCCTATTTCCTGGGGCATCAATTGGGAGAGATTTCCTTTGGCCACAGAACTAATTACATGCGCGATTTCGATGGTAGGATGTACAAGATCTGATATCAATAAGTTCAGCGATTCGATACCTGCACTCCAGTCTCCCCGGGCATGTGGAATATCTATACGTTGTGTCAGTTTGCCCTGTTTCCCAATGATGTTTCCGGCTTTGGTAAATTCCTGTACCATGCGCTCATTGAATGAAATAATGTCATTCAGGGCGTCGCAGATCTTGCCATTGATCCCATATTGATCGATCGGCATACGGACATTGAAGTTTCCATTCCGCACTTCGGTCAGAACTAATAAAAGTTGCCGTGCATCAAGTTGGCCATCGAGGTTATTGATGATTTCATGAGCCACGACGGGGGTTTGGGTCAAAATGCTTTTAGCATGTCCGCCGTTTTCATTCACCCGTTTGGTTGGGATCTCAACAGTGTCTGTATTGCCATTGAGTCCATTGCGAGAAGTTTTTTTCTTTCTCATAGTTTTTGAGGGTTCATACAGTTAAAAAAATCGGAAAAAAAGAATAGTTTTTAAGCAATTGGGTTATCCAAAAAACATAGTTTGGAATATCTTTTAAAGATATTTTAAGGGTAAGGGGGGAGTTCATATAATTTCTATAAAATGTTATATTTTAAGGTTCCATGAGGATCCGTTTTTTCCCCCCAACCCCCTGAAAAGGGGGAGTTGCATATTCTGGGTTTTAGCTCACGTTCCCAAATGAAAAGGGGAGTTGCAAACATCTATGTCTCAAAGTTTCCTTATACAATGGATTTAGGGGAAAAAATTTAGCTTCGCATCATGTCTACATCCTCTGAAATCATAGTCCGCATCAGCCTGGACGAGAATAAAGTACCTGATCACATCGAATGGCAAGCTTCTGAAGGCGGTCAAACACATCCGGCAGAGAGTAAATCTGTTTTTTTATCATTGTTGGATAAGGACACGCTGGATACATCGACCTTATTTCTCTGGACGAAAGAGTGCCAGGTTGCTGAAATGGATCGGAATGTATTTTATGCTCTGGGTTCTATGGCTGATGGCTATTACAAGGCCACACAGAATGCAGAGTTGGCCAATGAGATGCGCAGGTTTGTGCAATATTTCGGTGAGAAGACCGGAATCATCAAGCCAACATCTGAACCTACATGACCCCGGTTATTTTCAACAATGACGCTGCAGGTCGTGAGGCGTTCTCAGCATTAGCCGCCAGAGCTGTTGAATGGATCATCAATTATTACAAACATATCGAAGATTTCCCGGTCAGAAGCCAGGTCTCTCCTGGTGATATCTACAATCAATTTGATGGTCAGCCTGCTGCTCAGCCTGTCAGTGATGATGAGGTCTTCAGAATATTGAATGAGGTTATCATTCCCGGTATCACACACTGGCAGCATCCTGATTTTTATGCGTTCTTTCCGGGGAATACAAGCTTTCCATCTATCGCTGCAGAGATGATCACATCTGCGATCGCTGCGCAATGCATGCTTTGGGAAAGTTCACCCGCTGCAGCAGAACTTGAACAACGATGCATGGAGTGGTGCAGAGATTTGCTTGGCTTGCCGAAGGGATGGCAGGGTGTGATTCAGGATACTGCATCAACAGCTACATTGTCTGCGCTTCTCACAGCAAGAGAATGGAAGTCTGATTTTAAAATTTCAAAAAAAGGATTTGATGGGACTACTTACAGGATTTATAGTTCTGCACAAGCGCATTCATCCATTGAGAAAGCTGTTCGTCTTGCAGGATTTGGAACGGACAATTTTGTGGCGATTCCTGTGGATCTAAATCTTTCGATCATTCCGGAGCGATTGGAAGAGGCTATTAATGAGGATTTGAAAAATGGTTTTGTTCCCACATGTGTGATCTCCACGATTGGCACGACAGGTACAGGTGCGATTGATCCTGTAAAAGAAATCAGTGACATTACCTCCAGATATGGTCTGTGGCACCATGTCGATGCAGCTTATGCCGGTACAGCATTGATGCTTGATGAATTGGATTATTTGCGAGAAGGTTTGGAGGGTGCAGATAGTTTTGTATTTAATCCGCACAAGTGGATGTTTGTACAGTTTGATTGTACAGCCTATTATGTTCGCGATCCATCGTTGCTGATCAGAACGATGAGTATATCCCCTTCATATCTGGCTACGGTGCATGGGGACAAAGTCCGTGATTACAGGGACTGGGGTATTCCGCTGGGTCGGCGTTTCAGAGCTTTGAAGCTATGGATGACAATGCAATTGTTGGGAACCGACGCCATTAAAGAGAGGATCAGGCATCATATTTCATTGGCACAAAAAATAGAACAATGGATACAAGAGGACAATCTTCTGGAAATAGCTTATCCCCGTTCACTTAATATTGTTACTTTCAGATTGAAAAAAGAAAGTGATCAGGATGGCAGGCTGACGAAGTTATTAGTGAGTGAAATCAATGACAGTGGAAAAGCATACATGACGCACGCTGTAGTTGAAGGAAGAAGCCTGGTGAGGTGGGTGACAGGACAAACTTATATAGAAGAAAAACATGTGATCGGCACATGGGATCTGATACAAACTATACTGCATAAAATCATCTGACATGACACTACCGACTAAAGCTGATCTCATCAAGGCCAAAATGTGGCTTGAAGGGATGGTTCATCACACACCTGTATTGACCTCCACCACCTTTGATGAAATGACAGGGGCGCATGTCTTTTTCAAATGTGAAAATTTTCAGCGTATGGGGGCGTATAAGATGCGGGGTGCATCACATGCGCTGGTGCGTTATCATCTGGATGAAATTGAGAATGGTGTGATCACGCATTCTTCAGGCAATTTTGGACAGGCAGTCGCGCTTGCTGCGAAAATCAAAAATGTCAAAGCGAAAATAGTCATGCCAGAAAACTCTCCTGCTGTGAAAGTAGATGCTGTGAGAGGTTACGGAGCAGAAATCGTGTTCAGTGGTAATAAGCCCATTGACAGGGAGAATAAAGTCAATGAAGAAATAAAAGCCAAGGGGATGCCTTTTATTCATCCTTCCAATAATCTGAATGTGATCCTGGGAAACAGTACTGCGACGCAGGAGTTTGTAGAGCAGGTGACGGGTCTGGATTTTATCATTGCCCCTGTCGGTGGTGGGGGATTACTTGCTGGCACCGCGCTGGCGGCACATTGGTTTTCTGCGCTGACGGAAGTGATAGCTGCAGAACCTGAAAATGTAGATGATGCTTATCGTTCGATTCTGTCAGGACAAATTGAAACGAATGAAACCGCGGATACGATAGCTGATGGATTGAGAACAAATCTTGGGGATATTAATTTTCCGATCATCAAAGAACTTGTGCATAAAGTATTATTGGTGAGTGAGCAGGAAATACTGGATGCGATGAAATGGGTGTGGGAGCGGATGAAAATAATTATTGAGCCTAGTAGTGCTGTGGCAGTGGCGGCTGTGATAAGATATAAAGATCAGTTTAAAGGGAAAAAAGTGGGTGTGATATTGACGGGTGGGAATGTGGATTTGAAGGAGATGATGAAGCTAATGGGAGCGTGAATGAGTAACGAATAACGAGTGACGAATAACGAGTAATGAGTGACGAGTAACGAATAACGAGTAACGAATAACGAGTAACGAGTAACGAATAACGAGTGATGAGGAATGAGTGACGAGTATTGAGTGACGAGTATTGAGTGACAGATTTTCTTTATGTTTTAGCGCTTTGTGTAGTTTCAAAATAAAGAAGCAAAAAGTGTTTTCATAGTAAATAGAAATCCCGCTTTCGGAATGGAGGGCGGGATTTTTTATCCATTTTTATCTTCTAATAATTTCTCCTCATCTTTCCATTTTTTAAATTCTTCTCTGGATGGTGCTTGATCTTTAAGTATTCCAACAAATTGATCTGGTGAAAATGTTCGATAGCTTAAACATGCTTCAATGTCCTCTTTTGTCAATTCCGGGAAATCTTCAATAATTTGTTCAGTGGTCATGCCAGAAGCCAGATATCCAAGTACATCATATACAGTGATGCGCATTCCCCTTACACAAGGTTTTCCACCTCGTTTATCTGGTTCTATCGTGATAAATTTCTTGTAATCAGTATCCATAATTTAAAAATAATGATTTTGTCGTAATCATAATTGGACTAGGAATTTCCAAATCGTAGAAGCAAGTGGAGGAAACAGAGCGGCCCGGCAATCGTGGCACATTAGCATAGCTCATTCCTCCCCGTCAAATGTGCCACGAGTAGCGGCGCTTCACTTCGCAATATAGATGATCGACGAAGCCCTATTCACATTCCTCATAGACGCAATCCATGTCAATATTCCTGACACAAATGCAAACACAGGACCTAAAAAATTTTTCCCCCTGTATTTTTCACTCAACATGCTTACATAGAATGCATCCAATGGCATCGGATGTTTTTGAGCTAATTCAAATCCATGTTTGGTCAAAATCTTTTCCATTGACGCGGGACTGAAATGCCAGAGATGACGTGGCACATCATACGCAGCCCATTTTGTTTTGTATTGTTTTGCATCTCTTGAAGTGTGATTGGGAACAGCAATGATCAACACTCCATCTTTGTGCAGAAGTGATCTGAAATGAGATATATATCCTGAGATATCCTGCACATGTTCAAGCACATGCCATAATGTGATCACATCAAAACTATCTTCCTTTAATTCGCCCAAAACTTCAAGCGGATGGATTTCCATTTCCAGTTTCTCAGCACCTACTTTGCGCGCATTCTCATCCGGTTCCAAGGCAGTGACATCCCAATGGTATTCTGACATGTAATGTGCAAAGTGACCTGTCCCTGCACCCACATCCAAAAGCCGTCCCGTATCTCTTCTACTGGCCCTGGATACTACATCGTATTTCTTCTCCAGCATGTAGCGACGTGCCAGGTGATAGAGCTTATTGATCAACCCTTTCTTTGTATCGCTATGTGATATATAATCTTTAGAAGCATAGTAGCGGCCCAGTTCCTGATCCTGAGGTTGAGGAGATGTCGCTTTCAAATGACAATTTTGGCATTCAATTAAGTTGAACCATTCACCTGAGATACTGTAATCTTTGACCTGGCCTGTATCCTTCCAGTCACGGCTCCCACAGGCGGGGCACATCATATCAGCTACTGGTTGTCCTTCCGGATTTGTCTGCATGAGTGCAAATGTAGGGTTAGGAATAGATTATCACGTTTTTAGCCTCCTGCTTAGACTTAAGATGTTTATTTTTGCCGCCTTATGTTAAAGACCAGGACCTCACTTTCCCTTATATTCATTAGTGTTTTCAGCCTTTTTTGTCTCTTTACCGGAGGCAGGGCAGCAGCTCAGAGCGGAACACTGCGCGGACATTTATACGATCAGGTTACCGGAGCCGCCATATCATTTGCCAATATTGTCCTTGAAGGGACGGAAATCAGAACGGTATCAGACCTTGATGGGTTCTTCAATTTTCCCGAT
>JBDUAU010000123.1:0-2419 GCA_040004485.1 Saprospiraceae bacterium | reverse complement strand
TTTATATTTGGTTCCACCAACGAATCCTGGACAATTTGTAAAGATGAATGTTCCGGCGCCACAGAGTCGACCCAGTTTCACAGATGATGGTACAGCCTGCGTATACGTTGACCAGGAAAACAACATGATCCTTATTGTATTTGATTGGTCCACTGGAAATTTCCAGGTTTTCAATATTGAAAATAATCCGCAGGGCATCTGGAGAAATGTTGTAGTCTCTAAAGACGGATCAAAAATTGCCTATACAACAAGCAACCTTACAAACGAGATTTGGGTGTATGATTATAACACCGAAACTTCACAACAATTCTTTCTGACCAATCCAACTTCTGCAGAAGGTCTGAATACCGGTGATGTAGTTTATCCTGATGCTATGGAATGGGATTATTCGGGTGAATTCGTCATGTATGATGCTTTGAACAGGATAGAAAGCACATTCGGTGATGGTATCGAATACTGGGATATTTCATTTTTAAAGGCATGGGACAATGGTGCTGACATTTTTGGCCTGGGTCAAATCGGAAAATTATTTAGCACGCTTCCTGAAAATGTAAGCATTGGGAATCCTTCATTCGCAAAAAATTCTCCATATATCATCACATTTGATTACCTGGAAACCATCCGCGATAATTTTGGACAGGAAACAACAGACTACAGGATCAAAGCAGCTAACATTGAAGCTGGAATTGTCAATGATATTATCCAAAATACTGATGTGGGCTACCCATGCTATTCGAAACTGGATGATAAGATTCTTTACACATTTTTCGATCCGGGAGCATCAGAATTAGATGTAGCTACTATTAATGTGCAACCGAATGACAAAACCTTACCCGTTCAGGGATCAACTAACATTTTACTGACAGGTGCCCAGAAAGCCGTATGGTTCCAAACCGGTGACCGGATTTTCACAGGTACTAAAGACATCAGTTCTTCACAATCAATCTCAATATTTCCTCAACCGGCTACAAACGAAATTAGGATCGCTTCTACAAATATTGATTTGGACAGAAGCTATAAGATCTCAGATTTTACAGGAAGTATTATTCTCACCGGTACGGTTGACAAGTCTGCATCAATTGATGTTTCAAGGTTAGTTTCTGGAATTTATATTGTTGAAATTGTAGGAAAAACAGGAAATCATGACGTTGCTAAATTTGTAAAACAATAAAATAGCCCTAATTTATAAGCCACGAATTATACGAATTCGCACTTGTTATGAATTTCTGTTAATTCGTGTAATTCGTGGCTTTAATTGACTTAAGGAAGACCTCAAACATTATAAACCCAAAAGATCAAATATCTTGTCATAGCATTACAGGATATTTTGAAAAAAAAGATCTTAATCATTCGTTTCAGTTCTATCGGCGATATCGTGCTGACTACACCTGTAATCCGGGTATTGCATGAGCAGATTGGAGCTAAAGTGCATTATCTGACTAAACCATCATTTGCATCCATCATTGAAGTCAATCCGAATGTCACGAAAGTGTACACCTTGCAGGAAGATTTCGATCAGATGATCAGGATGCTTCGTGATGAACAGTATGACTATATTATTGACCTGCATAATAACATTCGCACCCGTCGGATAAAACTCTCACTTAAACGGCCTTCACATTCTTTTCGCAAATTGAATTTTGAAAAATGGCTCATGGTCAATTTCAAAATAAATCGTTTGCCGGATAAGCATATTGTTGATCGATATTTGGATACAGTCAATTTTCTTGGAGTACAGAACGATCGGAAAGGTCTCGATTTTTTTACTCCTGAAGAAAAGAAAATAAATGTCCTGGAAAAATTCGGTTTTCAGCCGAACACATATGTTTCCATAGTTATCGGTGCCACGTATTATACGAAATGTTTAACAGTAGACCAGATTGCAGCTATTTGTGAAATCTTAAATATGCCTGTCTTGCTTTTGGGAGGAAAACAGGAAATAAAAAAGGGTCAGGAAATTTTAAACTTATCCAAATCAAAGAACATTATTTCAGCCTGCGGAACTTTCGATATTTTTCAATCAGCCTCTATTCTTCAACAATCAGCTACCATCATCTCTCACGACACCGGTCTAATGCACATCGCAGCTGCATTAAAAAAACCACAAGTTGTCATATGGGGAAATACAATTCCAGCTTTTGGCATGTATCCTTATTACGGAGATGAAAATAAAAATATCAATTGGATTTCTTTCGAACAAAAGGAACTGAATTGCCGTCCTTGCACAAAACTCGGTTTTGATAAATGTCCGAAAGGTCATTTCAAATGCATACTGAATCATAATTTAAGCGAAATTGCTTCCGCCACATTAAATTTAATCAGGCCTGAAGATCAAAAAAATGCACCCATGCACAACTCTTAAACTTTAAAAATCGAAAATCGAAAATCGAAAATCGAAAATCGAAAATCGAAAATCGAA
>JBDUAU010000308.1:0-2420 GCA_040004485.1 Saprospiraceae bacterium | reverse complement strand
ATGCGCCAGTAAAATCACCCACTTGTTTTTAAAATTAAAAAATGGCTTTACAGAATCTTCACCCATGTAAGGAGAAACAGTAATAGCATCGAAGTCCATTTGGGATGATGACTTATCGAAAAAAGCTCTTGCATACATTTCGGATGTGTTTCCGATATCACCTCTTTTTGCATCCGCTATGATCAGGTGTGTAGGAGGAATCAACTGAATTGTTTTTTCAAGAATCTCCCACCCTTTTGTACCCATCGATTCATAAAATGCAAAATTCAATTTGTAGGAAACACAGAGATCATGTGTCGCAGCGATGATTTCTGTGTTGAATGCCAGGATATCACCATTGAGAATTGAAGGAATTTTGGCAGCGTCCGTATCCAATCCAACGGTCAGCACGGTTTGTCGTTCGCGGATGAACTGTGCCAGGTATTCTCTGGTCTTCAGCATTTCAGGATTGAAGGCTATTGATGGCGATCACAGAGAGGATTTGCGGCAATCTTGATTTTACGATTTGTTCGACACCTGCTCTCATCGTCATGGCTGACATAGAGCATGATTCACAGGCTCCCGTCCAGCGTACTTTCAATGTCATCTCTTCTGTCAATTCTACTATAGCCACATCTCCCCCATCAACAGCCAGGTGCGGCCGGACATCATCTAAAGCAAGTTCAATTTGATGGAGTAAGTAGGTTTTTTCCTGGTCGGACATGAGGATACAAAAGTAGGCTTTCTTTTCAGAATGTAAGAGAGTAAGAGAGTAAGAGAAGGTGTACGCTCAATTTTTCATCTCCACCATCTTTGTTGGTGCCATCTGCTCATTTCTGAACATAGTTTGTTCATGTAATGCTTTAGCAAGATTCAGGAATCGCTCTTGCAATTCGCCTGATTCTGTTTGCAACACAGCCGGTTTGCCAGTGTCACCGTATTCGCGAACGGACTGGACAAGTGGGATCTGGGCTAATAACTTTGTGTGTCCGAGAGCAGCTAATTTTTCTCCACCTCCGCTGCCGAATATCAGGTATTTGTTATTTGGTAATTCAGCAGGAGTGAACCATGACATATTTTCAACTACTCCAAGAATTGGGACGTTCAGAGATTCAAGCAAAAACATGTTCATTGCTTTCAAAGCATCGACAACAGAAAGTTCTTGTGGGGTGGTCACGATGATAGCTCCTGTAAGAGGTACTGTCTGGACAAGTGTCAACTGTATGTCGCCGGTACCTGGTGGCAGATCAATGATGAGATAATCAAGTGCAGGCCATAACGTATCACCGATAAATTGCTTGATGATGCCTGCAAGTCTGGGTCCACGTAGGATCACTGCTTGTTCAGGTTCGACTACAAATCCGATCGACATCACTGGCATTCCGAATGCTTCCAGTGGAACGATTTTATGTTCGCCATGCACAACCTGGATTTTTGGTTTTTCACCCTGAAGACCTAGCATTGTAGGGGCAGAAGGGCCATAGAGGTCGGCATCAAGCAAGCCTGTTTTAAATCCTAATTGTTGAAGTCCCAATGCAAGATTAACAGATATGGTACTTTTTCCAACGCCACCTTTACCGGATGCTACAGCGATAATATTTTTTACGTGAGGTAAAGGACCCTGTTTTGCAGATACTTTTTCACTGCGTTGCATATGAATATGAACATCAGCATCCGGATATACCCCTTGGATAGCTTCAATGCATGCAAAATTCAAACTTGATTTCTGTGCTTCGGGCAATTCGGCTGTTGCAAGATGAAACTGTACCTGGTTGTCATGGATCTTCAGATCAGAGATCATTCTTCTGCTGATGATATCCTGACCGGTGATGGGATCCTTAACTGAACTTAAAGCGGAAACTATTTTATTGTTGTCGATGGCCATGTTGTCAGATTCAATGGATGTTTATGCTGATTTTCGAAAAAAGCTGATATCAAAATGAAATTAAGGGATACATTCTTCGCATTTTGACATTTTTAAATAATTCGGCTTATCCGCTATGGTTCCATGTATATATTCATCTTTCACCTGACCTTTCCATATCAAATAAACACCCGGCATTTGAAATACATCACCACCAGTCGGATTATTCAACCCGTGTCCTTTGATGACTCCCTGATGAAAAGTACGTAGCCAAACCTTCAGGCCAATCATTTGCTGTAACCTTGCTTTCAATAAACCAAATTCCTGGTATACAGTTGCATCAGGATCTGAAACATAGTCGACATCGTCAAGTCCATAACTTTTAAATATAGATTCAGCGGTTTGGCTATCCGAAAGATGTACCAGAACCAAATGTGTATTTTGTTTTCGGATGATGTCCTGAATCTTGCTGAGTTCAGCGAGTGCTTCTTTACAAAATACACATCCAAAATGTCTTAAGAGAACAACCATCACGGGTCGCGTAAAAGAGAGATCCCAGATAGAATCACCCTTTTGA
>JBDUAU010000487.1:0-2426 GCA_040004485.1 Saprospiraceae bacterium | reverse complement strand
TTAATGATCATTATTTCGCAGTCACGGTCAATTTTCCAAGAGGGACAACTAAAGGTGCGCTCGTCATTCAGGTGCGTAATGAACTGGAAGGAGATCCGAGTATATTTTTTGTGAGCAGCATCATCATACCTGTCTATGTCACAGGTCCTGTAAACCCGCAAGAGGAAACGCCCATACTGGGTACGACGCTTGACCCGCAGATCCCTTACATGATCGTGCATGATCCTCCGGGAGATGGCAGCAATGCATCGTTCCAGGATAATAAGATGACATGCCGTAGTCGCGAAACACAATATTCACGTGATGAATCCAATAGCATCCATGGTTCAGCCAAATTGGGAGTAAAAGGATCAATTGGTCTAATCTCAAGTATTGATTATGAATTCTATGTCGAATTCAAAGGAAGTGCAAACGTGGGTGATGTGGGTATTCTGGCCAAAACAGATGAGGTCTGTGTGAGCACAGGAGTTGGCTTCGCTACTTCGGATCTGCCGGGTGCCGAAGGTGATGGAGATGTATTTATAGGATTCGGACGAGAATTGTACTACGGGGTATATGATGTCATTGATGTGCGGGATTGTGGCGAAGCATTTATGGACAGGCGACTTGTATATGCACCGGTAGCAGGGTCTGATCGAAAGTTTGTGTACACAAAAGATGCGATCCTGTCACAGATACAAACCTTAAAATTATTCAGAGATGACACCACACAAAATGATCGTGTGCGAAATCAATCCCAAAATCAGATTGATGTCTGGAACCAGGTGCTGCAGCTGAATGAGGATAATAAAAACAACCCGAATAATGACACACTGGATTTAGTCACATACAGTGCAGGAAATACACAGACCCATTCTTCATCCATCGAAATTGTAAATACCTCATCCATTACAACAGAACATTATGTAGAAGGTACTGCAGGACTTGACGTGGTCCTCAATTTTGCAGGGTCAGGGTTCGGACTCGGCTATGAATACAAAACCAATGAACGTTTCGGCGCTACAGAGAATCAAACAGGTGAAACATCTCAACTGATGGATTATACGCTCACTGATGATGATGCGGGTGATATTTTTAGTGTCAATATCGTACGTGATCCTATGTTTGGAACACCTGTATTCAGGTTGAATGATGGATCCAAAACCAGTTGCCCGTATGAAGGTGGCTATCAAAGAGATCAGCCTAAACTAACGATTGCCAATTCGACAGAAACGCACATCGTATCGCAAGGAAATGCAGATGGTTCAATCGCCACATTCAAAGTTGACTTGTGCAATGAATCGAATGAACAGCGTCAATATTATTTAAAACTCAATGCGCAGTCTAATCTCAACGGTGCAGAAGTAAAGGCAGCAGGGGTAGCACTCAATGGAAATGATCAGGGACAGGAATTCAACATTGGTCCAAATACATGTGTTCAGGACCTCATCATCAATGTAACCCAACAACAAGGTTCTACAGAACTCTCATATCCGAACTTAGAGATTTATATGTATTCACTTTGTGATACGGCGATACATTCCAGCATCCTGGCTTCCGTTTATTTTGGCAATGCTACAGCTGTCAAAGATGTGCAAGGTGATGCATCCCTGGTAGAGGTTTATCCGAATCCTACATCAGGAGATCTCAACATCAACATGGCTGAATCACACCTGATGAATGGCTACACACTCAGTGATATGACTGGGAAGACGGTAAGTCACTTAAACCTGCGCAAGCCGGTTCAGAACTTTCAAATGAATTTAAATGGAATATCAAACGGGATTTATATTCTCCAGGTTCGTTCAGATAATCAAATCATCACGAAGAAAGTAATGGTGCAATAAAAGGATAATAAAATTTCCTCTCTCTCAAATTGCTCTCATGTGTTTACGGGGAGCAATTTTTTTTCCGCCACTTAAAAGTGGCGGCAACTCAAACATGTGGCGACAACTCAAACATTTTTTTTGAATTCCAAGTTCCACTTAAAAGTGGCGGCAACTCAAACAAGAAGGTGATAACCAAATATTTTTCTTGAATTCCCACTAGTTTCAACTAGTGGATCGACCCGCTTCAAACAAATGGTGGCAACTCAAATATTTTTTTTGAATTCCAAGTTCCGCCACTTAAAAGTGGCGGCAACTCAAACAAGAAGGTGATAACCAAATATTTTTTTTGAATTCCCACTAGTTTCAACTAGTGGATCGATCCACTTCAAACAAATGGTGGCAACTCAAATATTTTTCTTGAATTCCCACTAGTTTCAACTAGTGGTCCACATTATGTCAGCAGATTTTCCAACACCTTATTCCATCCATCCCATCCATCAATCTCACTCAGTGACGAATTATGCCAAAGGAAAACTAATTCGCCATTGTGTTTTTTCACCTGGTCGATTATTTTTTGAGAATAAGCGATGCTTTCTTCAACTGAATATTTTTTAAACA
>JBDUAU010000679.1:0-2427 GCA_040004485.1 Saprospiraceae bacterium | reverse complement strand
GCAAGAACACTTGGGACTTTAATCTCATCCCTGCCGATTTCAATTGTCCTGAGGGTTTTCTCAAGCATAGGTTTGACGAGAAGTTTGACGTGTGTCCCTTTTGCTCCCTTGATCATCTCGAGAATTTTCATTTGATCTACTGAATCTTTCGTGATAGACTGATCATCGATGGCGATGATATGATCACCAGGTTTCAGGCCTGCCTTTTCGGCCGGACTGTCTTTCTTCGGATAGAGCACGACAAGACTATCGTCAATGAATAAGACTTCAATGCCAATGCCCACATAATGGCCCATTGTCTTTTCTTCAAGCTCTTCAGTCTGATCAGGCGGAAAATAATGCGTATGTGGATCTAATCCTTCCAGAACAGCTTTGATGGCTTTATTTGCCAATTCTTCCGCATTGACATCACCGACATATTTTGTTTCAAGGAACCGAATGATTTCTTCCACCTGGCGCCCGCTATAATTTGCGTTGCTGATGGATGGATCTGACTTGTGAGGTAATGCATCAGCTTTTACAAACTGAGCACCTGCTATCATGCCCACTATAGTGACCACACTCAGTAATAAAGGCTCCCAGATTTTATAAGTACGATTGGTATCCGACAAAAGATAAATGTTTGATTTTTAACGTAATTTCAAAGCCAAATCTCGTTTTCAAAGCAGATATGGCGTTAACGGCCGCAAATATGAGGCATTTCAGGCTATCCACATTGAGATTTCGATGAAAGACTTACAGAAACGAATGAATAGAGCTTCTTATTTGAAGGGAAATGGGTTGAATAAATCAGATTATTAAAGAAATAATCTCTCATTTTTTGAACCACTTAGGAGCTTAAGGTCAAATAGAACGACACTTAGAAAAAGAAATAAATAAAGACTCCCATTGTAGAGAGTGTGAAAACTTTGTGTAACTCAATTTACTTCGTAATGGTGTAATCATCACTGCACTCAAATTGTTTATTGCTTATTGTTTATTGCTTTATGCTCTCTGCCCTTTACTCTCTGCTCTCTGCTACAACGCCCACGCTCTACCCACATTTTCATACGGCATACAGGGATCATAACTTCCGGGGATCGGATCGAAAGCAAAGAAATTTTTCGCTACAATCTCTGAACTGAAATATCCACCGAGTATCTGTTCTTTAAGTGAAAGATAAAATGGTCGTTCTTCATTCTTCATATCAGGTTTGGCATGAAAGACATCGTATGAATTCTTATCGATAGTATTAACCCATTCAAGTCGTTTTTCAGGAGATTCTCTGACGAAATCTTTTCCAAGATCCTTCTTAGCTTGTTCCATCAGCGTGTTGACTCCTGATTTGAATTTTTCATTTTCCTCTGCAGTATATCGAAGTGGCCTGACGGTATCGAGGAACCGATCAATCATTGCATCTTTTGCACCTGGCGTACCCGTTTTGGGCAGTATCGTTTCTCCCAATTCATTTATAAAATCAGCTTCTTCTTTTGTAAAATGCGTCGGTACCCAGGTATCAGATGTGTCTACTTTACAACCTTCGATGAGTGCAGCTATGGTAGAAGCACTTAAGGTGGCTCCCATAAAAAATGCAGTATATTTTATTGCTTCTCTTCGTTCCATGATAATTGATGATTACAGATTCTGTTTATTCAATTCTTCTACAGCATGATTAGCTGCTCTTGCAGTCAATGCCATGTAGGTCAGTGATGGATTCACACAGGCAGCAGATGTCATACATGCGCCATCCGTCACGAATACATTTTTACAAGCATGTACCTGGTTCCATTCATTGAGTACTGATGTTTTAGGATCACGACCCATTCGTGCTGTTCCCATTTCATGTATGCCCAATCCGGGATTGCCACCTGTGGCATATGTTGTGACATCTTTATATCCTGCAGCAGCAAGCATCTCACCTGCCGAACTCACCATGTCTTTTCGCATGGCCAATTCATTTTCTTTCCATTCACAATCGATACTTAAAGTTGGAAGTCCGTAGGGATCCATTTTCCCGGTATTGAGTGCGATTTGATTTTCATGATACGGAAGACATTCTCCAAAGGCAAGCATGCCTATACTCCACTGACCGGGTCCTTGCCATTTGTCTTTCCACTCACCACCTGCACCGGCTTCTGCAATAGCTCTCCACCAACCTTCTCTGCTTGCACTTCCCTGATAACCATATCCTCTGATGAAATCTTTTTGTTTTGATGCAGCATCAATATTTCTAAAGCGAGGCATATAAAAACCAGATGGCTTCCTGCCTTTGTAATATTTATCTGTAAAGCCATCAACTTTGGCATCACCGCCTACTCTGAAATGGTGATCCATAAGATTGTGTCCAAGCTCACCGCTGTCATTTCCAAAACCATTTGGAAAACGATCAGAGGGACTATTGAGCATGATCAATGTACTATTGAGTGTACCAGCGTTGAGGAATATTAT
>JBDUAU010000544.1:0-2442 GCA_040004485.1 Saprospiraceae bacterium | reverse complement strand
CGAAACTATCGCCAATAGATTTGAGCGAATGATTGGTAATGTTTTTTGCAAAATACATAGATAGCTGACGGGCCAGTACGATGTTCCGTTTTCTTGTCTGTGATTTTAATTTATCAATCGGCACTTCATAATGATCAGCCACACATTTTTTAATGTGATCTAGAGTTATGGTAGTACCCGTATTGAGGACGACATTATAGATAACCCGCTGAGCAAGTTCAATATCTATTTCTTTTTTGGTGAGTGAGGCATGAGCGATCAATGAAATGATCACACCTTCAAGCTCACGGATGTTGTGGCGGATGTTGTCACAGATATAATGTTTTACTTCAGGTGAAAAAACGATCTGGCTGATGCTTGATTTATGTTCAAGGATGGCCATCATCGTCTCATAATCCGGTGCCTGAAGATCTGCTGACAATCCCCACTTAAAACGGCTGATCAATCGTTCTTCCATCCCCTGCAGATCTTTAGGAGCACGATCGGAAGTGATGACGATCTGATTTCCACTTTGATGCAGTTGATTGAAGATGTGAAAGAAAATTTCCTGGGTCTTTGTTTTTCCTGCCAGAAACTGGATGTCATCAATGATCAGCAGGTTGACTAACTGATAAAAATTAGTGAAGTCACTGACTGCATTATTTTTAATGGCTTCAATAATCTGATTTGTAAACTTCTCAGAGCTGACATACAGTACAGTCTTATCATCTCTCTGCCTGACCACGGAATTGCCAATGGCTTGTGCGAGATGGGTTTTACCCAGGCCCACATCACCAAAAATAAAAAGAGGATTAAATGCTGTGCCTCCGGGGTTATTTGCAATTGCTTCTGCAGCAGAACAGGCAAGCCTGTTGCAATCGCCCACAATCAGATTATCAAATGTGTAGGAGGTATTAAGCTGTGGATCAATTTTGAGTCGCTTGATACCCGGTATGACAAAAGGGTTACGAATATCAAGTTCTTCTTCTGCGGCTGGAGTAGTGGAAACAGGTTTTTGCCGTTTTCCATTTTTTTGCCATGGATCGTCTTTTATATAATTGTATTCCAGATTTGCTTTTGGGCCAAGGGTCTGTCGGATTGATTTTCGGAGTACCGGCAAATAATGCTCTTCAAGCCACTCGAAGAAAAAACGATTTGGAACCTGAAGAGTAAGTGTATTTTCCTGCAACCGTATCGGCCTGATAGGTTCGAACCAAGTCTTAAAACTTTGCTCGCTTATCTCTTCACGAATCACGCTGAGACACCCATTCCATACCGCATTGCAGTCATGCATCATTATAGATTCTTCTAAACAGGTTATTGAATAATCCCAAAAGCGTTATCGCCATTCTGCTCCGGGTGGAGTCTTTTTGTAAGATACGCTTTGCTTTGCACGATTTGTTTTTTGTTCACTCAGGTTTGGGATTGGACAAAGATCAAAAAAAAATTGAATGATAGACGGAGTGTTTCACTTTTTTAACCAAATCCTGATTTATATTTCTAAAGACATGTACATCAGCCTCTTACATATCTTGATATTGGCCTTCAATAATTGATTGACTGTCAACCATTGCCTGATTTATAAACCTTGATATTAAAAGGAATTATTTTTTATTTGTGATCCAGATACCATCACATGTGATACACTTATTGCGTTTGTTACGTTCAAAAGTGACATCAATTTTGCCAAGACGCATGCCGGCCCATCCTACCTGGTTTATAATGACGGAGTGACCTTGCATATTCCGGTAGATATCAGGTGCATCCATGAAGGTATGTGTATGCCCTCCTAAAATGAGATCAATGGATCTGCTTTCTTTCGCGAGATGGATATCACTGACCTTATCATTATCATATCGATACCCAAGGTGGGAAAGACAAATAACCAGATCACACTTTTCATCATGCTTAAGAATATCAGCTTGTTCACTTGCTTTTTTTATCGGATCAAGATATTTAGTATTAGCATACAGCTTTTGAGGCACTAATCCATCAAGTTCAATACCTACACCGGTCAATCCTATTTTGATATTTCCTTTTTGAATGATATGCCTTTTCACATATTTATCATGCATGACGGTATCACTGAAATCATAATTGGCATTGATCATCGGGAAATTTCCATGCTCCCGCATTTGCTTTTCAAAGTTTTCAATTCCTCCGTCGAAATCATGATTTCCCATCGTGGTAGCTTCATAACCCATTTGAGTCATGAGCTTGATATCGAGCTCGCCTAAGAAAAAATTGAAATACGGCGTGCCCTGGAATATATCTCCGGAATCTAACAGTAATACATGTTCATTTTCCTTTCTGATTTTCTCAGGCTTTGCTCAGAAGAGTGCCACGACAATCGTCATCCTGAACGGAGTGAAGGATCTCGTGCGTGAGTTGATGAAAAGTAAGATGCACGAGATGTTTCGCTCCGCTCAACATGACGCGACTCTTACTTTGTCGCGTTTTGCG
>JBDUAU010000209.1:0-8159 GCA_040004485.1 Saprospiraceae bacterium | reverse complement strand
AATGTCCTGTTTTTTTTCTTCAAAGCGATTGGACGCAACAACAATTTCGTCGAATGTATGAGATGATTCGGTCATCAATACTTCCGGGTGTTGCATCAGATCATCAAAGCTGTAGGTCAGTGATTGATAACCGGGATAGGTGATGGTAATCGATGGCGCATGTTGTAATGATGAAATATCAGCTTTCCCTTTATCATCTGTCAATACAGTCGTTGAAGAGAAGGAGCTGAAGGAAACCCGGGGTAGAGGTTGCAGGGTGGTTTTGTCCAGAACCATGACAGTTTGGGCGGAAAGAAAAGTACACACGAGTATAGTTACTGTGAGCAGATAAATCTGTTTCATAAATAATCAGATTGAATGGAAGAGTAATAAAATGAATAGTCAGGCGTAAGCAGAGGTGCATCACCAGACTAAATGTCCGTGATAGGTAGACAGATCAGGCGATATCGGGAGGTTCGCCGGAAAGAGATAAATAGACGGAATAATAAATATCCTGGCAGGAAAAAAAGCCAGTATGCTTTTCATCAGTCACTAAAGCTGATGTGGCTAAAGGTGCAATGACTATTTCTGAAATGATTTTAAAAAACTGAAGGACGATTCTTGAATCCTGATGTTGGCCCGGAAAAGGATGACTGTCATTATTGGCGATTTCGCAGATGAGGCCTTGTTCAGTTTTATCATTGATGCAATGATATATCATCGTATCATTTCTGACATCGGTGCAGACGACATCATACATACGACCCTGGTACATGAATTCAAGATTATCTTCTACCCATATCAGTTTATCGGCATCACAAGGAGAAATAATTACTTCATCAACCTGGATGTTATAATTTCCATTACGGATGATAGATTCAATGGATGCATTGATTCGAAGATGGTGAAAATACAAAATGCTGATCCCTCCTATCGTGCTGGCGATAATGATAAACAGTAAGGATAGTGAGATCGTACGCATTCGGTTGACTAAAGATAAATAATTGTTTTACCCTGGCAGGCGCAAGGCACTGCCACTGCTTTAATCTCACTCCTCTCACGCTTTTACACCTTGCCAAAGCTTCTATACTTGCTTACCACATCGCTGTCCGGAATATTCGCCTGCCGTTCAAAGCTAACTTCGAATGCGACCATCGTATTTGTCCCTTCGACACCAGGTATGGATTGAAGCTTATCATGGACAAGATCCTGAAGGTGTTTGTTGTTGACAGCATAGAGACGCGCCATGAGATCGTAGCGCCCCATGATGCTCACGCAGCTCACCACTTCGGGAATTTTTTTCAGGGCTTCGATCACATCATGGATCTGGCTGGCTTCTTTGATCATCATCAGTACAAAGGCGCAGGTATCATACCCTATGTGTTCAGGTGAGATGAGATAAACTGGTTTTGTAAGTATGCCTAACTCCTTTAGTTTTCTTACGCGCTGATGTACCAGTGTATTTGAAGAACCGATTTGGTCGGCAAGTGATGAGTAGGCTACCCTCCCATCCTCCATTAATGACTCGATGATGCGGATATCGGTGCTGTCAATTTGATTTTCTAAGGATTGATTCATGTCGTCATAAATAAAATCTGACAAAAATAGTTATAAACTATAACTGTTTTGACACTAAATTCATCAGTATTAAACCAAATATACTCTCCTTTAGTTAATATTGATGAAAATTAAACTTAAACCATCATGATCACGGCTATTTTATCTGTCTCGTTGATCCTGTTCTCTGTCATTGACATCATAGGATCACTCCCGGTTATTCTCGATATGAAGAAGCGTGGGGTAGTCATCCATGCCCCAACGGCTACACTTACAGCAGGCATTCTGATGCTTGCGTTCCTGTTTTTTGGAGTAGCGATCTTAAAGATATTTGGTGTTGAAGTCAGTTCATTTGCACTTGCGGGTTCGCTGATTATATTCTTTATTGGTCTTGAGATGGTATTGGGTATTCATTTCTTCAGAGGAGATAGTAGTGATGGTGCTTCTTCAGGAAGTATAGTTCCTATTGCATTTCCACTTCTTGCAGGTGCCGGTACCCTAACTACGATACTGTCTTTAAAATCAACATTTGATACGGTCGAAATCATAGCAGGTATTGTACTAAATCTTGCGGTTATATTTCTTGTATTGAAGAGCACACCATTTCTGGAAAAGAAATTACCAAAGCCGGCGACGGAAGCGATGCGGAAGATATTTGGAATCCTGTTGCTTGCGATTGCCATCCAGATGTTTCGTGGAAACATCGGATAACGGTTGGTGAGCGTTAGTCGAACCACAGATGTTAAGAACGAATGTGGGATAGTAAGACAGTATGCTTCGACTTGCTTAACACATCCTAGTGTTACATCTCAGCAACCGAGAAGTGAGAGGAGTGAGAGAAGTGAGTAAACTTAATATTTTCGGTTAACTTACTGTTTAATGAATTTATGGCTTTCAGAATGAAGATTAGCATTGTTGGATAGAATCAAATAATATATGCCCGCAGGTAGATCGTCAATCGGTAAAGAATATTGATAACCGGATTTAGGAAAAAAATTCCTCTCTTTTAATGTCTCGCCTGTATTTGAAATTATGCTGATGTTAACAGACTCATTAAAGGTTGTAGTGGACAGAAGATATAATTCCTTTGAGGCAGGATTGGGAAATATTTTAAAAATAATTTTGCCGGTATCACTGTTATTTTCTTCGTTTGTGCTGACAGTGTTACATCCGGGGACAAGACAGCCATCCTTATCTAGATGCAGTATCCACGGTCTTATAATCTCGAGATCCCTATCAGAAATCTCACCTGCTGCAATGATCGAACCAAATGGTGTAGTCTTAATATCAACTAAATTAGTCCAAACAACTCTGTATTCATCCCAATCAAGTGGAATGTAATGTTTCATCCATATACTGTCACCCTTGAGTCCGGCCTTGAATAAGACCCCACTATCCGGAAATTTTGTGACACTATAGTTACCAAAAGCAGCAGTGGTAATATATCCGTCCTCTACTGCGGTCATAGAGTAGACATCATAATATGGTTCAAGTAAAGGCGGTACATCAAAAAACCTTGTTTCCCACAATAGACTATCAAAGTCGGCAGAAACAGAAAATATATATGGCCTATCAACTGCACAAAACATACAAACGTCGGGGTAGAAAACGGTGTTATCGCCTTCTATTATCCAATCCCCACGATTATTTCTAAGTACGCAATTTGAAAGCGCAAGATTATTTGATATAGGTATAGTTGTCGGTGCAATTTTATATTTTGTTACATTACCCAAACTATCTATTTTGTAATAAACAAACCAATAGTTAAAATCAGGCATACCCGCATGGAATTCCTGAATCGCAACCATTTCATAGCCATTGTTAATTGTCTTACCTAAATATTTAGGAAATTGAATTCTAATTTTACTTTTAACTTCTATTAAGTTCAATTCGTTAATCAATGTATCAAAATTTGAGATGTATATTTTTATTGAATCTCCCAGATCGACATAAGTGCACAGGGTAATTGTGTCATTCTGGAATGATATTGATTGCTGGCCGTTTAATTCCATTGGATATAGGCTATTAGGTAACAATTTTGATTTGATAATTTCGCCTGTTTGGATGTTAAGTTCAAAAATATATGGAGTATAGTAAGGGTCCCCAAAAACTCTTCTTGCATAGATATAATAAATGTTCTTTTCCTTTTGAGCATACAAAATTTGATCGGGACTGAATGGCTTTTCGTAAGCAGTATCAATAAGCGGCGATAGAAAAACAAGATCTCCATCATAATTAAATTCACCAAGCCATGGCTTTATATTTGACCCGGGACCTGTAGTGTCAAACCGATGACCTATAATATGAAAAGTACTATCATTCAATATAATAGAACGACATACGCCTTGAATATCATTTCCTCCTACGTCAGGTTGAATATTAAAAAAGGATTGTCCATGAAGATTCAGGCAAGATGATAACATGCTGATCATCATGTATGCTATTTTCATGGACAATCTTTTCATGAAGTTAATCATTATTGCAATATAATTTTATGAGTTTCAACTTTTCTTCCATGTTCTGAAACAACACGGAGAAAATAAACTCCATCATCAATGCCATCAAGACATATTTCTTCACCACTTGTGGATACTTTTGAATCTTTCAATATACCCTGCAGGTCAAATATTTGTATTTGGAAAGATTCTTCGCTTTCGATAATCCTTTTAATCGTAAAACAATCATTTGAGGGATTTGGCAAAATGACGAATTCAGATTTCAAAGATAAAAAAGAAAAATTATTGTCCTTCTTTGAGGATCTAGGTATCAATCCTATTTCCTCAACAGGCCAATAGAGATCCAGACCATATGTTAAACTAAGGTAATCTCTTAAAATATTCGTATAATTTCCATATGAACTAATTGCATAATCTATTAGAGTATCTAATTGTAATTGAGGTAATGAATCAACGACAATGTCTCTATCGGAAATAGTAGAAATATAATCGACAGCGTCAAGAAACACTTCAGCATCATCATCAATCGTTCCATGCAATATCGAGTCAATGCCCTCATAATCCCGGGTATACCAAAAGGCCATTGCTTCTGACACATCTTTTAGGTCAGGATTTGATCTGGCAAGCCATGTACTTTCAATAGATTCATCTCCAGACTCAATATTCGATAATACACCTCCTACAATGTCATCCATGTGCAACTGAATCTCATTTATTTGCTCTAATATTAACGGTTGATCAGCGTCGGAAGCAGTGGTATAATCAGTTTCGAGACTGGCTTTATCAGCATCCAGGGCATTCCATTTTGTATTTTGAGTCGTATAATTATATGTCACCTCCACAAAAGATGAACTGTATACAGGACTAGTGAATGGATATGTATCATATGAGCAATGAGTTGAGTCTTGTGCATTCGACCCAGCAAATAAAAACTCATAAGAAAAATTTTCTTTTGCGTTTAGCACATAATGATAGTTTTTTATTTCATCCTCGCTGAAAAATACGGGTAGTTCCTCACCATCAAGTTGTCTATTCCCAGAAGAAAATTTATCTTGTCCCCAACTCAATGGCAAATCCACTCCCACTTCACCAACAGCACCATAACCACCTTTAATAGTGACCCATGTATTGCATAAGGAATAAGTCAAAGTATCAATTCCATAGAAATCAAAAGCATGCATGTCTAATAAATTTTCGCTAAAATTGCATGACATAGTTGAAGATTGAATAGTAATATTACCTAATGCCTGATTGTTTAAATTTAAACCTCTAAGAAAATGATTAGAATTCCATTTTGAATAACTAAGTCCTTCAATATTCATATTGCCTTCCAGCCAACTACCTTTGACGAGCACATATTGAGAGGTGTTATGGATTGAGGTACCAGTGTTTTTAATACTGCTATGATCTATATATAATCCTCGAGGTGAACAATTATTGTAAATATCTGCCGCTTTGAAAGCTCCAACATTAAAATTATCGATTACAGTTCCATTCAAAATAGATAATTTTCCCCTTCCTGATTTTATTGCAGTTAAGTGGGTTAAATTAGTAATTATATTTGGATTAGTGATCTGACAGTTATTAATTTTAAGTGTTCCTCCATTCACCCTTATTTGAGTTTCCGATGATTTCACGCTTGAATATTCACCTACTGTGAAAATGCTGTTTGATAATAGTACTTCAGGATATGGGTTATATATTGAAAACCCGCAAAGACTTGACCCATTTGTATAACTTCCTCCAGTGTTGATTGAACCCTCAGAATCTAAACTATACGGCCAAAGATCAGTTAATGACATAAACATTTTGTTATTGCTCATCTCTGAATCTGTAATCTCAATTTTGCCAAAGCTATTTGAGGCCTGGATTCCATTTCTTGAATATGATATAACTTTTTGCGCTCATCCATGTGCTACACTTCGACATACTCATCCTTTCACTCATGCAGCTCAGTGCGACGCAGCTCAGTAACCGTACGCTCAACATTTGATGAAGGATAAGAATGTGACATTCATTAAATCACAAGATCACTTGATCACAAAATCACCTGATCACCCGATCACCCGATCACTACATTCCCTGTTCCTCATGGCTACCAATTGATATCAGGAGGATATGATCATCCTTAAAAATAAAATCGATCATGATCCTGTATTTCATATTAATGGATACGGAATAATAGCTTGCTAATTTACCGTGGAGCTGATGCAATCGGAGAGAAGGGTGATGTGGATTTACTTCCAGCAGTCGTAAAGTTTTTGCGTAATGTTCCCGCAGGTTGGGATGCTTTCGGATAAATTTTACAAGCTGACGTTCGTACGTAACAGTGGAGATGAGTTTAGGCATCTGGGGAGTTATTTGGAAGATTTTGCTTCTTTCTTCCAAAGCCGTTCAATGTGTTCATCAGCGGTCTCAATTTTGAATTGGCCAAGCTCCATATCTTTTAATGAAGTCTGATAGGCAATTTCCAGTTCGGCCAATCGAAGACTTTCATAATCCTCCGCCTTTAGAATGACATATTTCACTTTACCCCGTACAGATACACCCAATCGGTCATCCTGAGACAACCCTTCTTCAATGGCTTTCACTCCTTTGGTTTTGATATCATTGGCTGTAATCATACGATTAAAGGTACGGTTAATCGTACGATTTACCCCCTGCCTGATGATTAGGGGGAATTGCTTTTTTTAAACCTTTCCAGGACTTGGTAACCATCCAAAGCAGTAGCAATTGTGCCAGATACCTTAATATAATAAGAAATTATAGCTCATTTCAATTAACAATAAAGCTCATTTTAACATGTTTTGAGCTTTATTTGATCAAACTATGAGCTGCAAACAAAATAAAGCTCAATTTCAGGACATTCAATTGAACACGTATTTCTGAATACATAAAATGAAAAGTACGACCTGTAGAGGATCTAACGGCCAGTATCGCGAAGAGTATCACAGCGAAGTTGCTGCACGCATTGGAGCTGAACGGGCGAAAAATGAGTTTGGTCATGATCTCACACCACAGGTATGTCGTGCATGTGGATACTGGCATCTCATACCGGTGTCTACATCGAAACTCTGTCACTTCTGTACGGATAGCGCATTATTTCAAAAGGATTTGTATACCCATGAGCCGATTAATTCTTGTAATCGGCTCAAAATATCAGTATATTTGAGCCGATTAATCAGTTTAATCAACTCAACTTATGTACAATTGGCAATTACCTGACTGGCCAAACTTCAGCTATGATCTCTCCGGAGCAGAACCATTTTTGTTTGAATTTGCAGAGCTGTCGGGACGGGTATCAGGGCTCATTCAGTCATTACCGGAGCGTATCAAATCAGATACGGTCATAGACATTATGGTGGTGGAGGCAATGAAGTCTTCAGAGATAGAGGGCGTTTATTTAAGCCGGAAAGATGTAGTATCGTCTGTTAGAAGAAGAATGGGGCTGGCAAGTGAACACCTGCATGTGAAGGACAAAAAAGCAGATGGATATGCAGCTATCATGGTGGATGTCAGAAACACATTTCGTGAAAAACTCACCGTGGACATGTTGTTCCAATGGCACAGGATGTTACTACCGGATAGTCGAAAAATAATAACCGGTGCATGGCGTAGTCATACGGAACCTATGCAAGTGGTGTCTGGTGCCATTGGAAAAGAAAAGATACATTTTGAAGCCCCATCTTCTGATGTAGTTCCAAAAGAAATGGCCAGTTTTATTCAATGGTTTAATAATACTGCACCTGATGGAAAATTGCCAATTCGTAAACCAGTACTACGGCCGGCCATCGCGCATTTATATTTTGAAACTATTCATCCTTTTGAAGATGGCAATGGACGAATGGGACGGATCCTTGCAGAAAAGGCCCTTGCTCAGGAACTCGGTCATCCGGTGATGTTGAGTATCTCCCAGGCAATTGAAGCCAGGAAGAGCGATTATTACAAAGAACTTGAAATGGCCCAAAAGGGAAATGAGATCACGCCATGGATCAATTATTTTATTAAAACCGTGTTGGAGGCCCAGGCTCATTTTGGAAACCAATTGAAGTTTGTGATTCGCGTTACCAAATTTTTTGATCGCTTAAAAACTGATCTCAATGAACGACAGGATAAAGTACTTCACCGGATGTTTGAAGAAGGACCAAATGGATTTGAAGGGGGCAT
>JBDUAU010000657.1:0-2447 GCA_040004485.1 Saprospiraceae bacterium | reverse complement strand
CAGCTTAACTCAAACTAATCAATCACAACTGTCAACCTATGGCAGGACAAGACACAAGACACTCACGTCTCACGTCTCACGTCTCACGTCTCACATCGTTTTTTCCATCAATTTTATAATTTTATCCAATTCGTCAGGTCGGGCATAGTTCCACTTACCTTGGTTTCGGTACCACGTCATTTGGCGTTTTGCATATCTACGGGTTGATTGCTGGATGAGAGGAATAGCTTCTTCTAAAGTCATTTTGCCTTCTATAACTTCAAAGAGTTCTTTGTAGCCTACAGTTTGTAATGCTTTGAGATACCTGAAAGGGTAGAGGGCTATTGCTTCTTCCATCCAGCCATCAGAGAGCATATCCAGTACACGCTGATTGATTCGTGCATATAATTCATCTCTGGGTAATTCTAAAGCAATCTGTAAAATTTTAAAATGTCGTTGGCTGGATTGTCCGGAATGAAATGAACTAAATGGCAATCCTGTGTGCATGACAAATGAAACTGCTCTGATCAGTCTCATTGGATTGGAGCGATCTATCGTCTCAAAATAATCTGGATCTTTTTCTTTCAGAATAATCAGCAATTCATTGATTCCTTTTTCTTTCCAGATTTGGGTCCAATATTCATTTACTTCTTCAGGTATTTCGGGCATCTGATCGAATCCTTCAGTGATGGCTTTTATATAGAGTCCTGTTCCTCCGGTGAGAAAGACGATGTCATGTTTTTGGAATAAAGTATCCAGGATGCCTAAAGCGTCTTTGGTATAATGTCCGGCAGAATAGTGACTGGATATGGTGGCATGCCCGATAAGATGATGAGGAATGATATCTAATTGCTCAGGAGATGGCTTTCCAACGCCGATATTTAATTCTTTATAAACCTGCCTTGAGTCAGCGCTTACGATTTCAGTGCCGAAGTAGAGTGCAAGGCGTATGGCAAGGGAAGTTTTACCAACGGCTGTCGGGCCACCGATGATGACCAATAATTTGTTTGGTATATCTTTAACACTCACGGCTGAAAGTTCGCATTTTATATATGATATACGCATTTATTCGATTGTGGGCTACTGTCTTTCTGAGGTTATATTTCAGAAAAACCATCATATACGGGCATGAAAAGGTGCCTTTGAAGGGACCACTCATCCTGGCCAGCAATCATCCAAGTGCATTTCTTGAGGCCAGCATGCTCGCTACAGTCATGAAAAGACCGTTCCACTTCCTCGTCAGGGGGGATATGTTTAATCCCAGATTTAAATGGGTTTTTGACTGGACAAAACAAATTCCGATCTACAGGAAAAAGGATGGTATCACGAATCTCAGGAAGAATGCATCCAGTTTCGATTTCACCTACAGGAAATTGGGAGAAGGCGAAGCTGTGTTGATCTTTCCTGAAGCAAAAACAATCCTGGAGAAAAAGATGAGGCCTATTCAGCGCGGTACGGCTCATCTTGCATTTGGCACGCTTCCATTTATCAACAACGGGGAGGAACTTTATATTCAACCTGTTGGTGTCAATTTCACAGAACCCAGATTGCCGGGTACGGATGTTGTCATCAAATTTGGTGAACCGTTTATTGTCCAGAATGCCACAAGAGAAGACAGAGATGCAATTGAAGAGTTTACGGAGAAGTTGAGCGACGCCATGAATGCATTGATTATTCAGGTGGAAGATGTGCAGGAAAAAAAATATGATATTATCGCGTCTGTTTATCTGCGGATGATGTATGAAAATAATCCCGGTGCAAATGCACATCAGGATTTGCAAAAAATAGCTGCTTACGTCAATACTTCTAGTCATCATGATCAGCTGATGATGAATGTGGATGAAGTTTTGAATAACTTAAAAAGTAAAAAGAATCAATATGCTGTTTATTTTCCTGATCTAATCATCATGAATCGAATTGGCCTCGCTACAATGACGTTGTTAAAAATCATGTGGCTTATAGCAGGAGGTTGGATCTGGCGCGTTGTGCGGAATTTTATTTTCAAAAAAATAACTACAACTACCTTTCAGACGCCGACAACTGTTGGTGCCTTTATGGTTGTGATGCCGCTCGTGACTACTATTCTCCTGGTTGTTTTCCTTATTGCCGGAGTACCGTTATATTTTGTGTTGGTTTGGTTGTTTGTCATGTGGCTTGGAACATTGATAAGACCGCCATTGCATTTGATTTGGGGGATTTTATTTTCTGTAACGAAGACAAAGGCGGCCTTGAAAAAGGAGATATTTGCTATAAGAGACGGAATAGAAAAAATTTTGGGTTAAAGGGTAAAACGGTTATAAGATCATAAACGATTAGGTCATATGGTAAAAGCACTTTTCTACATTCTGATCATTCAAATCATATTTTCATCATGTCAATCTATGAATGAATCTTCACATCATAAACCTGAATATGCTCTTGTGATACACGGAGGAGCAGGAGTCATCACGAGAAGTTCGATGGATTCG
>JBDUAU010000047.1:0-26774 GCA_040004485.1 Saprospiraceae bacterium | reverse complement strand
CTGGGTTATTTCGGTGGAGATGAGATTACCTTTCTGGTCTCTGATATTGGCAAACGGGAATGAATATTGACCATCATCGAGGTGAAGTGATTTGAGTTGATGTTCAGTTTTATGGTAGAGTAATATTTCATTGTCATTCCATTTAGTGAGCAGGGTAGCGTCTTTGCATTCAATGACATTCTCGAGGGTTTGTGTTTTATAATTGACGCGGAGGATATGATCATCCGTCACGAAAAAATAAGTATCACCATCATATTTGAATACTTGGAGGTAACCTCTTGTGTATAGGGAGTCAGCGTGTTGAACTTCAAGTGGCTCAAAATCATCAAGGGTCAGGCTGTCTGATGATTCGACTTCCACATCAGGTTTTATCACGAGATGGTTCTTTTTTGTCAGCAGGATGATGTCTTGGCTGTCGGTCTGAAGCATCCATCGTGTAGGAATAAATTTTGATTCGTTATAGATTCCGATGCGGTGAAATTTTCGGCGTTCATCGATCATCGTGACATCGCCCGGATTGGTCAGGACCCACATCCTGTTTTTGCGGTCACAAAGTATTTCCTTGATATAATCGTTTTGCAATTGTGGATATTCTTGTTTGAAATATTTGATCACTGATTTTCCGTTGAACTCATTGAGACCTTCACCTGTCCCTACCCATAAAAATCCGTTCTTGTCCATCGCCATGTCGTAGATATAATTGTCCGTAAGTCCGTGTACTGTATTGAGTTGATAAAACTGAATATTGGGTAGTGAATGAGAAGACTGACTCAGGACTGAACCGGTAAGGAAAAAGAAAAGGGAGCAAATATTCATGAGGAAAAGGCTCCCTATCTTATATCGTCGGATGATCATCAATTAAATATAGGAATATTGTCCGTGGTCTTGCATTTCTTTTAGTCTCTATCCCTGCTATATTATTCTGCGGTAACTCTTGCCGATTGATCGGTCGGGTAATATGTAGTGACCGGTAATTTATTTTGGGATCGGGATTAATTTTTTGGGTTTTAGTTGTCTGTTCTTCATTAGAAAAATAAACTCTTTGGCTCACTCCGCCCCAATCGCCACAATCTTATACGATGTAGCCGCAATCGTAAAATCATATGGTGTATAATTTCCCAGGTATAATGTACATCCTGTAGTGGTCACATCTTGTACTGTCATCGTGAGACCCTGGATACTACCACTGACCACATTGCCGATATACACAGTTGGAGGTGAGGAAAAAGCTGTCCCAAAAGTTACTGTGGTCAGCAAAGCTCCGTTGAATTGATTGTAATGTCCTAAACTTCCTGCAGCAATAGTTGCCGTCAATATTTCTGTCCTCAATTGTGTACTTGTAGAATTTCTCACAATCCCTTTATCCCCTTTCACTGTAATAGTTCCATCCGTTGTGACATTTCCATTCTTTGCGACTTTCGTGATCACATCTCCCAGATTCGTTTCCAATTTTAAAAAATCACCAGTCCCCGCATTCTTCACATGGATGATCGGACTCGTGTTTGACAGATTTGTATTGTCACTGAAGATGCTGCTGTTCTTACCATTGGATATTAGTTCCATGACCGAACGATTATTATTGTTATAATTATTTGTAAACACAGCTGCTACAGAATGATTACTTGTATTTCCCACAGTACCAGCCACCGCTATTCCATCAAACCCCAATGACTCACCATATACACCCACACCATCTGTCATATTGATACCAGTGACAGCACCGACATCTTCATTGTGTGTATATCCTATTCCTTTGACTGCAATAGCCTGAGGATTATTACTATTCCCAATACCCAGCACACCTATACCTCCATTAATTCCTCCACCTGCGATACCCTTCACACCGACGCCATTCGGATCATTGACATCTGCTTGTCCGAGTACACCGATCCCTCCATTCCCGGATGGTCCTGTTGTTCCTCTTACTCCAATTCCACTCGCTGCTGCACTGAAGCCATCGATGCCAAGCGTTCCCACTGTATTGACATAAAGACCCGCATTTGTATTTGTTGATTTTGATAAATTTATTTCTACACCTCGTCCAAGACCTTGCTGTTGGACAATGACATCTGAATGTGTAGAATTGATATTACTCACAGTGAATAATCCTGATGATCCAATAGCTGATGAAACACTCATACCAAATCCGGATCCGCTATTCGTGACATCAACTACATTTCCTGTCTGTCCGGTATTGGATGAATTCAAATACAAAGTAGTGCCCAGTGCATTGTTCCCAAGTGACAATACCGGAAATGCATTTGTAGAGTTTGTATTTTCAAACCTTGCACTGATTCCATTTTCACTCTTGCCATATAAAGCCATACCTGTGCCCTGCGTGATCACATCCACTCCATTTCCTACACCATTTGTTTTGCTCATGCGCACTTTTAAACCTGCACCACTACCTGCATTCGTGATATCTATCACAGGTTTTGTGCTTGATGTATTTGAAATATTGAATTGACTCAATAATCCTAATCCTACTGTAGAAGCATTGAATGTCGTATCTGTATTTGTAGACGAAGTCGTTTGAAATGTTCCGGCTTTTCCAAGCGTACTGATAGATTGACCCATGACGGCCGATCCACTATTCTGCACTTCACCAAGTACACCTACGCCACCAGCATTCGCATGCGCGCCTTTCACACCAGCAAATCCTGCTGTCGTGCTATAACCATATACACCATGATTGACAAATGAAAATCCAAATACTCCAATACCTGTATTGCTCGTGCCGACTACACCGATGCCATTTGAATTATCTCCCCAAACACCCATCGTGCCAGACGGTGTGATTCCACTTCCTGCATTCCCACTTTTGCCATAGATAGCACTTGCGCCTGAAGTCGTATTCATATTCGTAATCCCAAATAATTTTGTCGGACTTCCAAAAGAAACATTGTAGGGCAAAAACAAAGAATCATTTCTTCCTTTCCATTGATTGTTCAGCCCATCCCATTTCAATATTTGTTTATCAAAGGGCACTCCGAAGGCGACATCAAGATTTTGAATTTTTGCAACATTCGGGTTTGGATAAGTTCCTGAGAGATCACCACCTGCAGGACCTGTCGGGACGATTGGCGTACCACTATTCAGAATTTCTTTCCATATGCCACCAAATGCAAACCAAAAACTATGTGTATCAATATCATAAACTAATAATCCTTCCGACGGCGATACGATTGAAATTCTTTCGTTAGTTCTCAGGCGCGGCACCAATACACCTTTTGTGTGACTCGAGACATCCAGCATGGCATTAGGATCTGCTGGCATACCGGTTTCATTGACTGAAACACCCTGGGTGAATCCCATAACTACTGAGAACAAAATGAAAATGGAAGTAAATAGATTTTTCATTGCTTATTATTTTGTAACCCGAATGTAGGGGCGCTGTGAAGTGATGGAGCGGAATTATGATTCTGTGGTGGTGTATAATGAGTGAAAGGAAAATACGTAAATGAAAAGGAGCTATATCGGGGTCAGTGGATGGCCTGGAAGTGGATGAAATTATTATCGCAATGTTTTGTTGTTGTCCAGCCTATAGACTATTGCTTCGATGTAAGCTTTTTTAGGAATTATATAAAGTACATGCAGGAACAGGATTGTAATCTTGCTCCTCAAAGTATCAATGTTGCTGATAAATACCTGGAAAATCGTGCCCGGAGAATGAGTGGGGTGGAACAATGTGCAATCGAGAATGTTGTGATTGCATGAACCATGTGGAAGCCTTTATAAAACGGTGAAGGTTTTATATTAAGAATTATCCTAAATAGCTATACCGAATGTCAGATAATAAAGATCAGGCGAACATTAAATTGCCTTTTTATGCAAGAGTCTCATTGATACTCATTGGATTATTTGTGCTTGTCAGCATGCTTTCCATTGCACGGATCATCATCATTCCCCTGTTGTTTGCAGCGATCCTGTCGATATTGTTGAGTACGATTGTGGATGCCCTTGTCAAAAGAAAAGTGAACAGAATAGCAGCCATAGCCATTACAATTCTTGGAGCTGTATTGATCGGCGCACTGTTTGCGATCTGGATTTCATCCAAGGCAACTTTATTGATTGATGCTTTTCCGTTGTTGGTGGAGAAATTTGACAGGTTGCAGGCCGAAGTTGTATCATGGGCTTCATGGAATGTTGGCATTGATGCTGAGAAAATAAATTCCTGGATAAACAAATCCCGTGGGGATCTCATGAAAGTCGGAGGAGACAGTCTTGGAAGTACGCTTGTTTCTTTAGGAGGTATTGTTGGGGTGCTATTGTTATTACCGGTTTACATATTTCTTTTGCTGTACTATCAGCCGATCATCATTGAATTTTTCCACCGTATGGCTGGCAAGGATCAGGCGGAAGAAGTTGAAATCATTCTGGGGCAGACAAAAGACATACTGAAAGGATACTTTGCGGGCTTGCTCATTGAATTGGTGATTGTCGCTGTCCTCAATTCGATCGGCTTGCTTATCCTGGGTATACAATTTGCCATTGTCATCGGGATTCTGAGTGCGGTGCTGAATATGATACCCTACATAGGTGGTGCTATTACGCTTGTCGGGTCGATGTTGATAGCATTACTCACGAAGGACGATTCGATCTATGCATTGTATGTAGCTCTCATGTTTTTTGCAATCCAGATTATTGACAACAATTTTATCATGCCCAAAATCGTGGGCTCGAAAGTCAAAATAAATGCTCTTGTAGCGATTGTTGTAGTTATTGCAGGAGGTGCTTTGTGGGGTGTTGCCGGAATGTTTTTAGCCATACCGATGACAGCTTTGGTCAAGGTTATTTTTGATCGTATTCCATCTGTTGAGCCATGGGGTTTCTTACTGGGTGACACGATGCCCCCAATGGTGAAGATCAAGTTGCAGCGGAAGAGAAAGGTAGTGGAGTCAAAGGAATGACATGTAGGTGCGATTCCTTCCTTCTCCTCAATTGTGCGAAACGTAAATCAACTTGTGCACGACATTCCTTCCTTCTCCTCAATTGTTCGTAGCAAAGCGAAGAACAATTGGGGACGCGAAGCGGGGGTAGAAGGAAGCCCCTAAAAACCCACCTCCACCTTCACCTCATGCACTTTCCCATCGTCATCCAACACCACTATTCCATTTTCTGTTCTTTCTCCATCCACAGTGATTGTCATTGGATCTGGCGCGTTTTGCGCCTGCAGTATTTCAATATCGTAGGTTGTTTCCTTAAATCTGTATTTTATTTTAAGCGAATTCCACTCTTCAGGCAGACATGGTTTAAATCGCAGCGTATTTCCTTCACGTTGTAAACCGATAAATGATTCTATGATCAATTGATACATCCATCCTGCAGAACCTGTATACCACGTCCATCCACCACGTCCCGATTGTTGAGATACAGCATAGACATCAGCAGCTATCACATAAGGTTCTACTTTATACCTTGCGATTTTATAAACAGAATCACCATGATTGATCGGATTGACCATTTTTATTAATTCCCATGTTTTCTTTCGGTCTCCAAGTGATGCAAATGCCATGATCATCCAGATTGCTGCATGTGTATATTGTCCACCATTCTCACGCACACCCGGAACATAACCTTTGATATACCCTGGATTCAGATTTGATTTATCAAAGGGCGGATCAAAAAGCTGAATGATACCATCCTCTTTTCGGACCAATCGCTGATCAGCTGCATTCATCCCCATTCGCACATGGGAGGCCTCACCTGCACCTGACAGAACTGCCCAACTCTGCGCAATAGAATCAATCTTACATTCTTCATTCAGATTAGACCCAAGTGGTGTGCCATCATCAAAATAAGCGCGACGATACCATTCACCATCCCATCCGTTTAATTCAATGTTCTTTTTTAATTCGCTCACGATGGCTTCAAAACGATTTATCAATGATACATCGTCCTTGATCCTTGCAATTTTTATGAATCGATTTATCGTATCATACAGGAAAAAAGCAAGCCATATACTTTCACCTTTACCTTCACTACCCACTCTGTCCATGCCATCATTCCAGTCACCCGTTCCGATCAGGGGTAAGCCATGCATACCAAAATGAACTCCATGCTCTATGGCCATCACACAGTGATCATATAGGCTTGCAGTATGTCCCGAACGAATAGGCAGATCATATACCGAATGTTCATCCACATTAAGCTCACGACTTTCCAGGAATCCAATAGTTTCATCAAGGATCGCCGCATCACCGGTAGCGAAGACATATCTGCTTGTCACAAAGGGTAACCACAAATAATCATCCGAGCACTTTGTGCGCACACCTCTTCCTACAGGTGGATGCCACCAATGCTGTACATCACCTTCCATAAATTGTCTCGACGCACACAGCAGTATTTGTTCGCGTGCTAGTATAGGTTCAGTATGTAGTATGGACATCACGTCCTGCAATTGATCCCTGAAACCAAACGCACCTCCTGACTGGTAGTATCCACTGCGAGCCCAAAGACGACATGCTATGGTCTGGTAGATAAGCCAACCATTAGATAAATTATTTAGAGCTTGGTCAGGTGATTCGATTTGGATAGCCGACAATGTTTTTTGCCAGTATTTTTTTACTTTTTCAAGTGACTCTTTTGCAGCATTCTTACCTCTGAATAAACGGATAAGATTTGCAGAATCAATTGCATTAGCACCTGTTCCAAGACGAAATATGATCTCACGTTCTTCTCCATCTTCAAGTACACATTCCACCTGGATCACAGCACAGGGATCAAGTGCAGCTCCTGTTTTTCCCGATAGTTTTGATTTGCCCATGGCCTCGGGGTTTTTCAATGTGCCATTGCGACCAATAAATTCTTCCCTGTCCGTCGTAATTGTTTTTGAAGCATCATCAACATCAAAAAATGCTGTACGTCTGCCAAATTCAGTGTTATAGGAATTTCTGGCCAGGATAGCACCGCTGTTTAATTCGAGCTCTGTCACGACATGCATCATAGTCTTCGATCGCAGATCACCTAATACCCATTCAACATATCCGGTAGTAGAAAGGCGACGTCTTCTTCCTGAATGATTGCGCAATTTGATGACTGTAAATTTGACTGGTTTGTCAATATCTACAAAGACAGCCATTTCAGAATTAATACCATCTTCATTATGCTCAAATACACTGTACCCAAATCCATGTCTGGTAGTATAAAGTGATTTTCCCCTGGCGGGCAGAGGAGTGGGTGACCAGAATCGTCCGGACTCTTCATCCCGCAGATAAAAATTCTCTCCGCCATTGTCGGTCACCGGATCATTGGTCCATGGTGTAAGCCGAAGCTCATGCGCATTTTCATACCACGTATACGATTGGCCACTTTCGGATATGACGGTTCCAAAATGTTTATTAGCTATAATATTTGACCATGGAGCAGGCGTGATCTGAGATGGTAATGTATTGATGATATATTCTTTTCCATCTGCAGAAAATCCACCGGTGCCATTATAAAATTGCAGATCAGTACGTGGCCTTGAAGTTGATTCAACCAACGGATATGTTTTTGCAGGGATAAAATTAGGTAATACACCTCTCAGCTTCGTGCGGCGATTGAGCTGCCCTTCAAGCGTTCCTAGTTTATCTGAAATAATAACCCTTGCTACGGTTTGAAAAAGGATGCGGTCCTCATTTGAGATCTGATCGGTGGTGCGTATATATATTCCTCCGGGCTTATCCTGAAGATCTGAAGATATACCGGGAGCTATAAGTGCAAGTATTTGATTTTGCAATACCTGTCTGTATCCACCATGATCTTCATTCCAGATCACCAGATCGACAATGAGTCCTTTCAGACGCCAATATGCATGCGCACGTACGAGCTGCTGCACAAGTTCAATATTCGAACTGTCTTCAATCTGCAATAACACAATCGGCAAATCACCAGAAACAGAATAACTCCATAAGCCTGACTGGCCACGTTGATTTTTTATTATTGTCGCCGCATCAGCACGCAGGGAAGAATTAGAATAGATAATCGAACTGGCAAGCCGGCCAAATAAATGTGAATCGGCTTCTGTCGAATTGATTTGTCTCAATATCACCTGGCTGTGTGTCCAGGCAAGTTCGAAGGCGCGATCAATCATATGCTGTTCCTGATATTTTTCGATCAGCCCCGTACAAATATCTTTTTCAACTGCAATCCCATACACCATATCCACTGTCACAGATTCATATGGCTTCAATGTCATCCTGTAGCGGATGGCTACTATCGGATCCAATACAGACCCCTGAGACCCTGAAAACTCACCACTATGCTGCATTGCTAAAGGGTCAGAAATAATTTGCCCGCGACCGATGAAATGGTCTCTGCTCGTTTCATAACTGATATCCTCTACATCAGCGCCATGCGCTTTCATCAAATGAAACATCCAGGGTGGTCTCTCTTCAACGGACCGTGGTCGCCGTGTGCACATGATGGCGTGTCGCTGATGAATGATTTCAGTTTGTACAAACAGATTACTGAATGCAGGATGCAACGCTTCAGCGACCTGTACATTCAGGACAACTTCTGCATAGCTTGTAATTTCAATTTGTCTTTTTTTACGCGAACGATTCGTGATATTGATTCTTCTCATTTCCACATCATCTTCCGGCGATACTACGATTTCAGTATGCGTTTCAAAATTGTGGTCACGCCGGCGGAACTCAGCGCGACCCTGGGAAAAAATGACTTCATACGTCTCGGCGAGTTTGAGCGAAGGCTGATGAGATGATGACCAGAATTCATTCGTCTCAAGATCTTTTATAAAACAATAAGTCCCCCAATTGTCGCAAGTACTGTCTTCTCTCCAGCGTGTGACTGCCAGATCATTCCAGCGACTATAACCACTTCCCGAATTATTGACCATGACATGATATCTGCCATTGGATAATAGCTGTACCGCAGGTGCCGGCGTATTTGACGAATTGATGACATATAATTGAGGACTATCTGCCACTGCAGCTACATCAGGCGCTTCAATCGTGGGCGAATAGAATGTAGTGACCTGAGGGATTTTTTCCTGGAGCAACAATAAAGTAGCCTGGAATTGTGCTTCTGCTTCAAACCTTTTTTGCATAGGTTGATTAAGCAGTGCATAATCCAACGACAGGAGGCTCATCCCCTGGTGATGTGCCATGTATGATTTGATGATGACTTCTGACTGTCCTCGTGGCATTCTTGCAGGCGTGTAGTCAATAGCTTCATAGAATCCCCATCTTCCTTCATAACCTCTTGCTTTAAGTTCCTGTAGATTTTCATAAGCCTCTTCAGCCTCAATCATCAATGCCATCACTGTTGCGTATGGTGCGATCACGATATCATCGCCCAATCCACGTTTGAATCCTAATCCCGGTACTCCAAAGGCCCGATATTGATAATCGAGATTTGCGGCTACCATATTGTAGCCTGATTCGGATATGCCCCATGGGTGACCACGTTTTCTACCGTATTCGATTTGCCTTTTGACTGAAGCCTTCAAGGTTTGATCCAGAAGGGTGTTTTCAAATGAAGGCATCACTAAATGGGGCATCATGTATTCAAACATTGAACCACTCCATGACAGAAGTACAGGATCTGTACCCGGATTTGTCAACTGACGTCCCAATGCAAACCAACTCTCCTGCGGAATTTTCCCCTGGGCGATTGCTACAAATATCCCAAGGCGTGCTTCTGACCCGAGCAGATCGTATGAGCCCGGATCCTTTCGATGTTCTTCAACATTGTATCCTATAGAAAGCAAATGTTGTGTTTTGTCATAAAGGAATTCATAATCATAATCCGACAATTCAATGCATTGCTGGGCCAATTGATTTATAGTGATCATTCTGACTTTAGCAAGGTGTGCACATTGCATCACTGAAGCCCGCAAAGAATCAAGCCATTGTTTTTCAGCGGGTGTATTATTCTGTTCGTATAGATGCTGGATCTGATCTAAAAAAGTAACGTCTGTTTTAGATAGTTCGGAAAGAGTGGGTATACGATTTAATTGATCTTTTATTTCTGAAAATTTAGCCGGTGCCTCCGGAAGATTAATCCATGAGACCAGCGAATTTATTTCTTCAAGTGCAAATTCACATTGAGTATCTAATGCTTTCACCCACCACAATACCTCATTGCTTGCAGATTCCGGAAATGCTATATAAATTTCATTGGACAGACTGCTCAATATCTCAAGACAAATTTTTATGCCGGCCAGTGAATCCGGTGGTGTTTCACAAGTAAGGCGGATATAATCCAGGAATTTGTCCGTTTTGGTCTTTTCATTTACGACGTCAGCCAGTACCTCTGCTGTATCCCGAAGACCATAAAATATACTTGTTTTAAAAATCGGTTGATGGCCAAGTTCAAGAAATCCTTGTTTTAACGTTAACAAATGCGCAGCAAGATTTCCGCTATCCACCGTAGAAATATATTTCGGAGGAAGAGGAACTAATGAAATGGTTTCATACCAATTGAAAAAATGGCCTTTGTATCGTTCAAGGGATTGCATGGTATGTAATGTGTTGGCACACCTGCTGAGTAACTGGCTTGTAGTAAGATACCCAAAATCATATGCTGATAAATTTGACAAAAGTAAAATGCCCATGTTCGTAGGCGATGTACGATGAGCAACCTTTGGTAGTGGAACCTCCTGGAAATTGTCGGGTGGTAACCAATTGTCTCCGGCACCTACAAAATTTTCAAAATAGCTCCATGTCTTGCGAGCCAGTTTCAGAAGAAATAAATTTTGTTGTGTAGAAAGACTCACCTTGCTGCCGGATAATGGCTGACTGACAAACCATGCTAAAAATGGCGAAACAATCCACAGGGTCAATATGGGACTGGCTATAATAAAAGAAGACATTGAATGTGTCGACAGATAAACAAGTACGATAACACCAATGAATGGACCTATCCACATCTTAACTGTTGACAGAAGGATCCCACTCCAGCAGGTTTTTATGACTGATGATCATCCGCCAGTTGGTCCTGATGATGGCATCAAGATTAATGTACGTTTCATAAGGAAGCGTGATGATGATAAATAAATGCTGGATAAATTGGCCCACCAGGTTTTCGAATAGTACAAGAGTATGACTCCACAATAACTGATCAGGTGGTTTTTTATGAAGGCTCCACAGAAAACTCAGAATAGAAGTCGGGATGATAATGCCTATCACGCTGATCGTCCAGAACCAGGGTGAATTCGAAATAATCCATCCGAAAAGCAATAAAAACAAAAATGCAGGATATACTAAACTTCGTCGGAGGTTGTCAAATATTTTCCAGCGCGAAAGTGCAGAGAGTGGGTTTTTTAGACTTTTTTTTCCTGGCGCGGGCACCCGTGGGAAAAGCCATCTTCCTATCTGCCAGTCACCTCTGATCCAACGATGACGCCGTTTCATATCCGCCAGATAACTTTCCGGATAGTCTTCATAGAGTTGCACATCACTGATCAATCCTGAACGGGCATGACATCCTTCCAGCAAATCATGACTGAGTATACGGTTTTCAGGGAAGCGTTCATTCAATGCGCATTCAAAGGCATCAACTTCATAAATGCCTTTTCCGATAAAAGAACCTTCCTGCAATAAATCCTGGTAAACATCAGATACCGAACGTGTATACGGATCAATGCCCGGATCATTGCCATGCATTTTGACATACAATGTACTTGTTGAGCGAGGCAGACTTACAGCTAATCTTGGCTGAAGAATTCCATAACCATTAGTGACCCGCTGTTTTATTGGATCGAAATGTGGTTGGTTTAACGGATGCGAAATCGTAGCCACCATTTTCCATGCGGCATCCCTGGGCAGTTGAGTATCACTATCCAGTGTAATCACATATTTCACATCATGGAGTACATCTGCATCGCCGGCTATCAATACATATTTGTCTTTCGTATGGCCACGCAGAAATTCATTGAACTGACTTAATTTCCCCCGCTTGCGTTCATAGCCCATCCATATTTTGTCAGCCTCGTTCCACCGGCGCGGGCGATGATAAAGAAGGAAAATATCATTCTGCTCACGCTTATATTTTTTATTGAGCTCACCTATTCTGATTTTCGCATAGTCAAGCACATCTTTGTCTTCCGGAAATATTTCAGATGAAGCATCGCGAAAATCAGTGAGCAACGCGTAATGAAGATTATCATCTTTATTGGCCAGGTATCGGACTTCCATTGTCTCCAGCAGATTCTCCAATTCATCTTTCGAATTGAGCAGGGTAGGGACGACCACGATTGTTCTTGATTCCGGGGGAATACCTTCAGAATAATCCATTCGGGGCAGGAAATGTGGCTCGATGGTGATGGTCACTAACCAATTGGTAAGGGATATCGCAAGATAACTGGTGGCGAAAAGTGAAATAAATCCAATTACAATTATCCAAACCAGTGGTAATCCTTCACTGTGGTGTTTCGCCAATAAAATGCCGGTAAATAGTAAAGTGAGTAGTGAACTGAAGCTTGCATAGAATATAAATGGAAACCGGTGAAGGGTACGTCGCAATTTCTCTTTGGTATTTAATACCATTCCTGATTCCTTTTCAGTAGCATCAGCACCCTCATCGGTGAGAAAGTATCCGACATGCGACATACGTCTGTCGTCAGGATTTTTTTCAGCGTTTCGTTTCGCTGATTGTAATGCAATATTTGCCACAGCGAGTTCAGATAGCTTACTATTCTTCGCTATGTTCTCAATGATATGACGGTAATGATCGCGTGTATGGAAATCCATTTTTGCATATACACCATCGGTATCATTTCGCAATGCGTTTTCAACTACACTGGTCTGTTCCACAAATTCGCGCCAGTCAGTGGAGTTGAGAAACCGCAGACTACCGATACTGTTACTCATTGAAACCTGCTCACCGGCTTGTTTTTGTGTTTCGGTATGGATAAGGCCGTTACTTGTCAGACCATTTTCTGACAGGCGCTGCTCTATCCATGTAAGCGGCAATGCTAACGCCGGGCCTTTTCCTAAAAGACGTCTGGTAAGTTCTGCGACAAAAGCACTTGTCATGGGTGGATTGGAGCGAGCCATATCCGCCGTAATCACAATAAGACTTTTGGGATCCTTCTCAGCCGTTTCCGTCATGAGATCAGCCCAGTAATCCGCAAGATTTTTATTGATGCGATCGATAGCTATTTGCGCAGCAAGACGCCTCAGATTTTCGATCAGGGCCAGGCGAAGCATGATGGGAATAGACCACAATTCACCCAATTTTAAATACGTAACGGTTTGATAAGACGTTACGAAATTGAATAAACTTTTATGATCAATACGGCCATCACTATGCGATATGATGGCGAGCGCGATGTCATACACTCTTGGCAAACCTGCAGATGGCCCCTTCACAAGGCGTGGCAATGTTTCACTATATCCTTTAGGAAAATGTTTTTTCCCGATATAGATCTGCTCTTCAATCAGGTAAAAATTATCGAGCAGCCATTCCCCTGCAGGAGAGACGAGATTGTTTTGTATTGCGGATTCAGTCAGTAAGTTGTGTACTTCAAGCAGGAGGTCTTTGTTTTCTTCCAGGCGTTTGAGGAGTTGATCTGTTGAGGTGCCTGTGCTTAGAATATGTGACTCAGCAAGAGTGATGGCGAATTGTTCAAGTTGCTCAGTACTGAATAATTCGGCGCGAAGAGGGGATTTTTCATTGGCGTACTTTCGCATCAGGTTGTCACCCAGAAATGGAATCCTGATCTGAGATAGAAATTCTTGAAGTGGGTTACCCGTCACGTTATAAATTCAGTTTAAGGAATAATGGCATAAATAAATCAACAGAAATATATTTCCGGGCGGGAATGAGGGAGGTCCTGCAATGAATGTAATATAACAAGACAAACCAGACAATAGAATTGTTTGACCATCAGGGTTTAAAGTCTGATTAAAACATATCGGTTGATCTTACTATAAGAGATGTCGAATACATACTTTGTTCATCAAACCACATATCTTACATTTTACATGTTATTCATTTCAACGCCTGTCGGGGCTTCAATCATTCTGGTTTTATTAATAGGTTCATGGTGGTGGATTTTCTTAAAAAGGAAAAAAAGAAAGATATTCCGCTTCCCTGATGCCTGGTATACCATTCTGACAAATAAAGTAGCCTTCTATCGCCAACTCTCAATGTCTGAACGAGCCCGTTTCGAAGAAAATGTATTGCAGTTTTTAAATGATATACCAATCACCGGAGTGAGTGTTGAAGTGGATGATACAGACAGATTACTCGTAGCTGCAAGTGCAGTCATCCCTTTATTTGGTTTTCCAGGCTGGCGTTTTCGCAATCTCAATGAAGTGCTGCTCTATGAAGGCACCTTTAACGAGGATTACGAAACGCAGAAGGGTGAGGACATAAACACACTCGGCATGGTCGGCACAGGCAGTATGAACAGAATGATGATATTGTCTAAATCAGCATTACACCAGGGATTTGATGACAATATTTCAATACAGAATGTAGGGATCCACGAATTTGTACATCTTCTTGACAAAGCTGATGGAACGACCGATGGTATTCCCGAATTATTAATCAGTCAATCATTTCTTATTCCGTGGGTCAAAATGATGCATAAGGAAATTGAAGCGATAAAGGACGGAGTATCCGATATTCCTTTTTATGGCAGCACCAATGAGGCAGAGTTTTTAAGTGTGGTGAGTGAATATTTTTTTCAAAATCCTAAACAACTGGAAATTAAACATCCTGAATTATATGCACTGCTCGAAAAAGCATTCAGGCATGCTCCTAAATAATAGTGGCACTACTAGTAGTGCCACTATTAATAGTGCCACTAGCACTTAACGGGCTGAATATCAGAGGCCCCGGATAGTTATTAACAGTCCGGTAGATGTCCTGCTGCGGTATTTTATAAATCTGCTCACAGACGACATTTCCAACCTTTTCACACCTGTAATCGTCTAAGTCAGGATTAAATCAAACATATTTGTGCATGAAGAACATTGACCAACTCAAAAATCATTTGTCCTGGCTTTTCATTGGGCTCATCATCCTGGGCTTTTGTACTTCAGGTGCAAGTCAACAAAACATAGCCTGGCAAAAAAGCATAGGTACTGCTTATGGAGACGAAGCCATTCAGATGTTCAATGATGATGCAGGAAATATTGTAATCCTTGGTAAAGAAATTCACGAAGACTTCACCGGAAATCCACGCTCATATCTTTTAGTCGCAAAATATGATCTGAGCGGTAATGAAATATGGAAGAAGTACCACGATCTGGCATATGAAACATTTAGCATACCTGTCGATTATTATTTCGGTCAGCATTTCTACACAGAAGACAATGGTCAGAAATTTATTTCACTGGTGGTCAGCATAGGCCAACGTCACCTGTTGTATAAAATCAATGACGCATCAGGTGATTACTTTTCTTACAGTGAAATTTTTTCGGATACCTATGTTGTAGACCGAACCGGTGTGGAGGTTTATGCAAATCAACAATGCTCGTATGTGCAATCATGTTATGGTCCGGATTCATTGATCGTTCAAAAGATAAATCCATTTCCAATCATTGGCTTCGATCCTGTCGCCTGGACCTTCGAACTCCGGCAAAATATCAGGACAGCACCGATCCAGGGCCATTATGATTTCAACAATCAGGATATTACCACCGACTCGGTAGGCAACGTTTATTTGTTGACCCAGATCGAAAGATGGGATTTCCAGTTTTGTACGGATTGTGGTGATGCATTTATTGATGCACATTGCTATATTTTCAAATTTGATACATCGGGACAGCTGATAATGAAAGTAAAATTGAAAACAGCAAAAGCCGTTATTTCAAACATGAGGTTTGTAGCCAATCATGATGGAAAATTATTAGTACGAATAGATGACATCAATAGTGCGGTCACCGCGGTGATATCATCATTATACTTTCTCAATGATGATCTTACGGTGACGCATCAGTTTAGCCTCGACAGACAATATAATATCATCACAGCCGATCATGATGACAATCTTTTCACCTGTACCAATGTCTATGATGCTAATGATCCAAATATAAAAGGCTTATCCGATGTGCTTGTTTCTAAATTCAACAGCAGTGGTGTGCAGCAGTGGAAATCTTATTTTGGAGGAAGCAGCTTTGATTATCCGAAAGGACTTGTATTGACAAATGACGGTGGTCTTGCATTTTTTGCAAACACCCAGTCTACAGATTTTGACATTGCAGAGAATCATGGTGATCAGGATATGTGGCTGGTGAAATTGTCTGAGCATGTCACCACAGGAACCCTGGATCATTCCGCAAGGCCTGGATTAACTATATTTCCAAATCCCTGTACTGACGTTGTCAACATAAGTCATTTGACTGAACCCATGCACATGGTCATATATAATCCTGATGGAAGAATTGTCATCCAAAAAAGTGTTGATCCGGCAGATCCAAAAATTAACGTGCAAAGATTGACCGCAGGAATGTATTTTATCAAAGGAGCGGATAAAACAGGTAAATCGTTTACTTCAAAAGTGCTGAAATTATAAACAGGAAAATTCAAACCTTTTTTTTGGTTTATCGGTTATTCTTTATAAGTTTCAAGAGAAGCCATTTCTGTTTCATTCAGGAATAAGTGTTTTATTCTGACCGTTGGCCCCGGGCATATCGTCTGATGACAATTCATACATGCATTGACCATTGAATGATAGGCCTCCACACGACTGACTGTGTCAGATTCAAGAAAGGACTCCACTGATGATTCATATGCATTTGCAAATGCATCGTAGTTGGGAGTTGCTACTTTTTGTGGTTCGGTAGCTTTCGCAGTATGCAATTGATGGTATTTCACATTTACCATTGGTGGTTTACCATCGAGGAGTGCCTGCTTAGTGAGCATACCATCGTCATACATTGCACGCATCAGCAAGGCAAGCTCACTGTCGCCGTTTGGATTTAAGCTTTTTACTTTCCTATTCGAACACGAAACAAAAAAGAGTGGTGTGATAAATAAAATAAGCAAAAGAAAGTTAGCGAATTTTCTCATGCGACAAAATTACAAAGAATAAAAGGGAGCGCCCTTAATATGGGTTTGTCAAAGACAGGGGTTTTCCCTGGCAGGCTCAAGGCACTGCCACTACTATAATTTCACTCTCTCACTTCTTTCACTTCTCTCACAATTTCTCAAATCTCGCCTGGAAGAACCTCAGATACTTTGGTTCATACACCATCTTCAACCCGGTGATTTTGTCACGATGCACAAAAACATTTTCTACCGATTCAGCGATGACATCCATATGCGCTTGTGTATATACACGACGGGGGATGGTCAATCTTACCAGCTCAAGTTTTGGATAATAATTTTTACCTGTTTTGGGATTCCGGCCTGAGGATACGATACCTCTCTCCATGGATCGCACACCACTGTCGATGTACAATGCTGCAGCCAATGCCTGTGCCGGAAATTTATCCTGATCAAGATGCGGAAGAAAACGTTTGGCATCTAAAAAAATTCCATGGCCTCCGATAGGTTCGGTGATGGGCACACCAAAGTTTTTGATTTGCTCACCCAAATAAATCACCTGACCAATTCTTGCTTTCATATGCTCATCCGAAACAGATTCCTGAATGCCGATAGCCATGGCTTCCATATCTCTTCCCGCAAGACCGCCATATGTATGCAGACCCTCATACACCACGACCAGGTTACTTGCTTCTTCATAATCCTTAGGATCATTTAATGCCAGAAAGCCCCCGATGTTGACCAGTGCATCTTTTTTGGCACTCATCGTGGCACCATCAGTATAATTACAGATTTCTCTCACGATTTCCCTGATCGTTTTTTTTGCAAATCCTTCCTCTCGCTGCTGTATGAAATATGCATTTTCAGCTATGCGGGTCATGTCAAGGATGATTTTTATACCATGTTTTTTAGTGTATACTCTTAACTCTTTTAAGTTGCCCATAGCTACAGGCTGACCACCGGCCATGTTGACGGTCACGGCAACGCATATGTAAGGTATTTTTTTTGCTCCGTGTTTTTTGACAAGAGCATCAAGCTTATTTAAATCAATATTTCCTTTGAATGGATGCAGGTTTGTCGCATCGTGTGCTTCATCAATGATGACATCTTGAAATATACCTCCCGCAAGTTCCTGGTGCAAGCGCGTGGTGGTGAAATACATATTGCCGGGTATGATGTCTCCTTTTTTGATGAGTGTTTTGGAAAGTATATTTTCAGCACCACGACCCTGGTGAGTTGGGATGACATATTTGTATCCATATACTTCACGAACCGTTTCCTCAAGGTGATAAAAATTGGCACTGCCGGCATAAGCTTCATCACCGAGCATCATACCTGACCATTGCCGGTCGCTCATCGCACTGGTACCGCTGTCGGTGAGCAAGTCAATATAGACATCTTCTGATCTTAATAAAAAAGTGTTATAGCCTGCGGCAACAATTGCTTTTTTCCGGTGCGCAGGGGTCGTCATTTTCAACAACTCGACCATCTTTATTTTGTAGGGTTCGGCCCATGAATGCTTAATCGGAATCTTTTCCATGATTTTCATATATGATTCACCTCCGGATAGGGAGTTTTTTAAACGTGCAATACTCACTATAAAACATGGGTGTGCAGATGACCAATATCATCTGATTCAATGAGTAACATCAAGGGAGTACTGGTATTCTGTCTCGTATTTTTAGATTTAATTTGGATAATGTATTGTATAATCACTTCACTCCCGCTTCATGATTTCATATGGCGGGATTTTCGCTGCGCTTGATATTCATTACAGACTACAGACTCCTCACAATTCACAACTCACAAAAATGTCCACCATCATCGAACCTTTCAGGATAAAATCCGTAGAACCGATTTATTTTACAACAACAGAACAACGCGCAGTCATCCTGGAGAAAGCATTTTATAATCCATTTCTGATCAGGGCTGATGATGTGATGATTGATTTGCTGACAGACAGTGGCACGAATGCGATGAGCAGCGCACAGTGGGCAGGTATCATGATCGGTGATGAATCTTATGCAGGGAGCAATAGTTTTTTTCACTTTGAAAAGGCTGTACAGGACATTACCGGAATGCCTATTATCATCCCCACACACCAGGGAAGGGCGTCCGAGAAAATCCTGTTTTCAATCATCGGTGGGAAAGGAAAATATATTGTAAGCAATACCTTGTTTGATACCACACGGGCCAATATTGAATTTAGCGGTGCAGAAGGAATTGATCTGTTGTGTCCGGAAGGAAAAATTCCTTCTGTACCTGCACCTTTCAAAGGCAATATGGATGTTGAAATGCTCGAAAAATTTATTCTTGAAAAAGGTGCAGTTAATATCCCTCTCTGCATGGTAACGGTTACTAATAATTCTGGAGGCGGACAACCCGTGAGCATGCAAAATATCAGAGATGTCAGACGGGTTTGTGTAAAGTATGGCATTCCCTTATTCATTGATGCCTGCCGGTTTGCGGAGAATTGCTATTTCATAAAACTTCGCGAAAAGGAATTTGCCCATACACCCATTCCTGCTATAGTCCGTGAATTATTTTCTTATGCTGATGGTTGCACGATGAGCGCGAAAAAAGATGCGATCGCCAACATTGGTGGATTTATCGCATTGAGGGATGAAGGCCTTGCGTTGCAGTGCAGAAATTTATTGATTATCACTGAAGGGTTTCCTACATATGGCGGACTGGCTGGTCGTGATCTTGAAGCTATAGCTATAGGACTCTATGAAGTCATGGATGAACATTATCTGCAATACAGGATCCGAAGCATTGAATATCTGACAGAAAAACTAATTGCAGAAAGTGTGCCTGTGATGCAGCCTGCCGGTGGACATGCGGTGTATATTGATGCTAAAGTTTTCCTTCCGCATATTCCTTCTCATCAATATCCGGGACAGGCATTAGTCGGCGCATTGTATAAAGAAGGAGGTATCCGGAGTGTGGAAATAGGATCGCTGATGTTTGGCAAATATGATCCTGAAGGTCAGTTGGTTCCCGCTATGATGGAACTGGTGAGACTGGCTATTCCGCGCAGAGTTTATACGCAAAGTCATATCGATTATGTAGCTGAGATCATCATTAATGTGTACAGGGAAAGAGCGAAAATCAAAGGACTTAGGATTACCTATGAATCACCCACCTTGAGGCATTTTACAGCAAGGCTTGAAGAAATCGGGGAAGACAGAAGGTATTCTATTTTTTGATTATGCATTTGAATTGAATTAATATTTAATATGTTATTAATTGTAATACAAATGGTTATATTTTTATTTTTCAATAAGTAATAAATATATTACTTTCCTTTCGTGAAGTCAAGTGAACTTCTCCGGATGTTGAAACAAGATGGCTGGTTTGTTGTAGGACACACCGGGAGTCATATCATTATGAGACACCAACTAAAAAGTGGACAACTAAGCATCCCCTTTCATGGTGGAAAAGAAATTGGCTTAGGAATTTTAAAAGCAATCTTGAGAAAAGAAAATATTCATTCTGATAAAAGATGAAGAAGCCAAAAATTACAATGACAATACTGAAGGAAGATATTGGATATGGTGCTCATGCTTCCGTAGGAAATTATTTTATAGCAACCCAGGGGGATACGTATGAAGAACTCCGGGAAATGATCATTGATGCAGTCAATCTTTCTTTTGAAGAAGAAGGATTTACATATGCAATCGATGAAATTAATTTCAAATTAGATCTCGAAAGTTTTTTTGCATTTTATAAAGTGATCAATGCCAAAGCTCTTAGTAAGCGGATAGGTATGAATCAAAGTCTTCTCGCTCAATATATCAGAGGTATTAAAAAGCCGTCACCTGCACAAACGAAAAGAATACTGGATGGTGTGCAGCAAATCGGAAGAGAACTAGCCGAAATTCAATTTATTGAAGCTATGGCTACACCAAAAGCAGTTACAAAATCAAGGGCCAGATCATCTGTATCAAAATAAAAGGAGTGACCTTCTCAATGTTCAAGTAACTCTTCATGCTCCGGATGCATCCTGATGTATTTTGAGATGTAAGGACAAAAGACTTTGATTTTTACCTCTTTTTCTTTTGCATACTTCAGCGCATATTCAATCAGTTTCGTTGACAAACTTTTGCCCCTGAACGGAACAGGAACGAAGATGTACAGTAGGATCAATGTTTTATTGTACCAGCGATAATCGATATAGGCAAGATCATCATTGTACATAAGCTCGAAACGATTGGTTGATTCATTCATGATGATTTCTGGTCCCTTCACTACATCCATGTCCATTTATTTATAAGTATCGCGGAAAAGATAAACAATATGTTCTGAATTAGGTTTGACTACGGGAATAAGATATTTTTGACCGAATAATAGGGGTTACCTTTGTAGAAAATAATGAAAATGAAAAAAGAAGAAATCCTGGTACAGGTGATACAACAGATGGAAAATAATATTGCAGAAATACGCACCTCATTACAGGATTATGAGTCAGCATCTGATATTGATGAAGGGGATACAAGTGACCCTGAAAATTTTTCTCAGCAATCTGAACAGAAGCAATTGCAATATCAGATGCAGATACAACTGGACACTGCGCAATCCAGTCTTATTGAATTGAAAGAATTTTTAGGAAAGGAATATTCTGTAGCTAAAGCCGGCGCATTGCTTGAGACAGAAACAAATTATTTTTTCCTTGGTGTTTCTTCCCCGGCATTGCATATTGGTAAAAAGGAATTACTTGGCATCTCAACTGAATCTCCTGCTTACAATGTCATCAATGGCAAATCAAAAGGTGATACATTCACACTTGGGAAGAATAATTATACCATTTCAGGAATCTCCTGATCACTTCTCCTTGTTGCTTTTGTACCCGATTTGCTTCCTCGCTTTCTGTTGTGAATCAATTTTATCTTTTTGAAGAAGAAAGTTTATTGCGTCGTAGACATCTTTGAATTGCCGGTCATATTTAGACTCAAGATCGTTCAGCCTGCTGGTTAAATCAGCATGAGAAAGTGCATAATTCCTCATAAGCACGAAAGCACGCATAATGGCAATGTTTACCTCAATAGCCGTTTTGCTTTTTAATACACTGGATAACATTGCTACTCCCTGTTTTGTAAATGCAAAAGGAACATATCTAATGCCTCCTCTTTTTGAGGTCGCAATTTGCGTCCTCAAACTATCAAATTCTTCCATTGATAGTTCAAATACGAAGTCAACCGGAAAGCGGTCAGGATTTCTACGTACAGACTCCTTAAGTCTTTTGGTTTCAGTACCATATAGTTCTGCTAGATCAAAATCAAGCATGACTTTTTGACCTCTGAGGTCATAAATTCTTGTTGAGATTGAGCTGGTCGAAGCACGGATAGTTTTCAATTCCATTGTGAAGCTGTTTCCGGTGAAAGAAAGAGGATTCGAAAATAGGACTTTGCAGGTAGAAAAGCAAGTCACCCAACCCAACTGAATTTACCTGCCGTCTATGGTGTATCCGTGAATAATTCGTTCACGCCAAATACTATATCTATGAATCACGTTTACACCTCCATCAAATTATTTGCCTTGTTGTATGTCATTATTTTAGTCAATCCATTGATAGCCCAGCAAAACGGCAGTTTCGAAAACTGGTCACCTTCAGGAAGCCCTCCACCTTTCGACTGGAAATTTCCAACAGGCTGGACGACGACCAATGCAACTACAGAATTCATCTCATCAGGTGTGAACCGTAATAACTATAGTTTTTCAGGTGAATTTTCAGCTCAATTAAGAACTCTGAATATTTTCGGCACATTGACTAGATCTCAGCTTGCATTAGGTAATTGTCAGCTCGATTATCCACATTATAGTGTAAAAGCTTATACAGGTGGAGAACCACTGCCCATGGTGCCTCAGCAGGTTACTTTCTATTATCAACTTACCATAGGTCATCCCTCCGAACATGCAGTAGCTGATATTCTGATCAAACATCCGTCTGGTTCTTCTGAGCCGGATACAGTTTATTATGCTTCTGTACTCTTGCCGGCTGTAGATATTTTCACCGAAGTGAATGTGCCGATTCCAGATGTTGGGATCAACATTGCAACAGATTCCATTGTAATTCTTTTCTCGAGTAATGATACGAATGAGGTGGGGATGAATATTATGTATGTTGATGCCGTATCCATTGATTTTGTGAGCTCTACTGATCATGTCCCTTCCGGTCAACCTTCCATATCACTTTATCCAAATCCTTTGCGAGCAGAAGATGCGTTGACGGTCAATTTTTCTGATGACAAAACCCATTCCATAAAGCTGATGGATAGTTCAGGAAAAATTATCAAAAATGGCTTTGCCCAAAACACATCAGGTAAAAGCATACTAATTGATGCGCTTCATCTGCCACCCGGTATGTATTGTTTGATTGCAGACAATATGTATGCACGTCCATTTGTGATTACGGAGTAGAAATCATTTTGATGCAAACCCGATCTGTTTTCTTGATTTCTGTTTTGAAGCGATATCATCTTTCTGAAGAAGAAAATTTATGGCATCATAGACATCTTTGAATTGCTTATCATATTTAGTTTCAAGCTCTTGAAGTTTTTGAGTTAGATCTTGATGTGAAAGGGCATATTGTCTTAAAAATACAAATGCTCTTACGAGCAAAATATTGACCTGAATTGCTTTTGGGCTATTCAATATACTTGCAATCATTGCCACGCCCTGTTCTGTAAACGCAAAAGGCAAATATTTACTATGTTGACCTTTACCTGTCTCTAAGGTCACAATTTGTGACCTTAGAGAATTATATTCACTCCTGGTCAGTTCAAGTAAGAAATCAGGAGGAAATCTATCTCTATTTCTACGAACAGCCTGCTTTAAAATTTTTGTTTGAGTGCCATATAAATCAGCAAGATCAAAATCCAGCATGATCTTAAGTCCCCGGATCTCAAAAATGCGGGATTGGATTTTCAATTCCATGATGAAATAGTTCTGGTGAAAGAAACAAGTTACAAATTTAAATTACTTTCCATATGTCACACAGATTCGGTTTTCCTTTCAGTCATCCTCAATGACCGTATACTAATTTTTCCGGAATCATCTTTAGAAAAATTCTTAATTAGCTTTTTCTGAATGGATTAGAACAGTCTGAAAAAAGCAAATTGTTAATATTTATTTTCATAGAAATAAAACGATTTTTTAGTATTACATTGTTGCTGCTCCGTTTTGAAAGATAATATCAAAAAAGTACAACTTAACAACCTCCGTATGGGTTTCAATTTTACTAAAATCAAATGCACATAAATTCTTAAACCTCCCAATCTTGTAATCATGAAAAAATCATTACTCATTAAGACATTCCTTTTTTGCTTCCTCGGCTTTTGTTGGCAAAGCCATTTAGTTGCCCACAATGAAAATTACTCCGGTCTGGAATTATTCACACTGGAAACAACCACTGAAACTAACCTCGCTTCCCCTTCTTTAGTCTGTGATGTTCCTACATGGCCCACAACCTCAAATATTACACAGACTTCTGCCACTTTAAGCTGGGATTATATTTCAGGAGCTCAGAGCTACTCCGTTCAGACCCGCCTGCCAAACGGAACATGGATGTCCCTTCCAAATAACCCGATCTGGGGCACTTCTGTAACGGTCAATGGATTAAACCCCAACACCACCTATGAATGGCGGGTGAGATCAAATTGCAGCGGCGGACAATACAGCAGCTGGACATATGCCATCAGTTTTACGACCCTTGGATCATGGGGATCCTGCAATGCTCCAAATTGGCTTTATACATCAAACATTACCCAGACTTCTGCAACATGGGATTGGGATGATGTCAATGGATGTTCCAGCTACACAGTTCAGTGGAGATACCCTGGCGGATCCTGGTACAATCTACCCGGATGCCCTGTATTCAATTCATGGGTAAATGTCTCCGGTCTACAGCCTTGTACCGCATATGAATGGCGTGTCAGAAGCAACTGTCCAAATGGATCATACAGTCAGTGGTCCTATTCAGCAAGCTTTACGACACAGTGTTATTCATGTAATGCACCTTACTGGACAAATACAACAAACATCACCCAAAACTCTGCCACCTTCAACTGGGAGACTTGTTCAGGAGCCCTGAGCTACACGGTTCAGATCCGCCTCCTCAATGGCACTTGGTACAATATATCGGGATGTCCGTATTATGGTACCTGGGCCACTGTCAACGGCCTTGATCCCAATACAACTTACCAATGGCGCGTAAGAGCAAATTGCGGCGGGGGACAATACAGTCCATGGTCGTCAACGAATACGTTTACCACACTGGGTTCATATAATTACTGCGAAGCTCCTTACTGGCTTTATACCACAGGTGTCACACAGACGGCAGCTACTTTCGACTGGTCACCGGTCAACGGTGCACAAAGTTATGCTGTAGAATACCGAGTAGCCGGAGGTACATGGTACACACTTAATGGAAGTCCTTTTTATGATACATGGGCTTCAATCTCCAATCTTCAGCCGGGTACAACATATGAATGGCGGGTAAGAAGCAACTGTACCAATTGGTCATATAGTCAATGGTCATCTATCGTATCCTTTACCACACTCAATTATTCATGCAGTACACCTTCCTGGACCTACACTAATAATATAACACAAAACTCCGCCACCTTAAGCTGGTCTTCGGTATATGGGGCACAGAATTATTCAGTGCAAACACGGTTGCCGAATGGCTCATGGTATGATATACCTGGTGGACCTGTCAATGGTACCTCAGTCACTATATACAACCTAAACCCAAGCACAACATATGAATGGCGGGTGCGCACAAATTGCGGGAGTTGGCAGTACAGCAACTGGACATGGCCAACAAGCTTTACGACAACCGGTGGATCATGTAATGCTCCAAGCTGGCTTTATACGACAAGCATTACTCAGACCTCAGCTACTTTAGACTGGGCTCCTGTGAGTGGTGCGCAGAGTTATTCCATTCAATGGCGTTATCCGGGTGGTGCATGGTATGACCTGCCTGGAGGGCCATGGACAGAAACCTGGTACAATTGGACCGGTTTACAACCAGGCACTACATACGAATGGCATGTTCGGGCAAATTGTGGATATGGATCATATAGTTATTGGTCAGCTACTACATGGTTTACAACCTTAGCAGGTTATTCATGCAATACGCCAACATGGCCTATCACTTCAAATATTACACAGACATCGGCGACATTTAGCTGGGACTTTGTGTCCGGAGCTCAGAGCTACACTGTCCAGACTCGTCTTCCAAATGGTACCTGGTATGATCTGCCCGGTGGCCCGGTAGGAGGTACATCTGTAACAGTCAATGGATTGAATCCAAACACAACGTATGAATGGCGCGTACGCGCCAATTGTAGTGGCGGACAATACAGCTCCTGGACATCGGCTATAAGTTTCACTACATACGGTTCATCATGCAGCGCACCAGGCTGGCTTTTCACGACCAATATCACCCAGACATCAGCTACTTTAAACTGGGATCTGGTGAATGGTGCAGTGAGCTATTCACTTCAGTATAGACTCGCAGGCGGCACTTGGTACGATGTCCCCGGTGGTCCATGGACAGGATCATGGCATACGATCAATGGCTTGTCCCCCGGAACTAATTACGAATGGCGTGTACGAAGTAATTGCTCAAATTGGAATTCAAGTGCATGGTCATATGCAGAACCTTTCACAACATTGGGAAGTACATGCAACACACCATCATGGACCAGCACAACAAATATTACAGAGAATTCCGCCACTTTCAATTGGGGTGCAGTGTCAGGAGCACAGAGCTATAGTGTGCAGACCCGTATTCCAAACGGAACCTGGTATGATGTAGCAGGAGG
>JBDUAU010000481.1:0-2458 GCA_040004485.1 Saprospiraceae bacterium | reverse complement strand
CAACAATGGAAACTTAGTGATGATCCATAACGGGATCATTGAAAATTATTCAGTCCTGAAGGAAGCCTTATTGCGGAACGGGTTCACATTTAAAAGCGAGACAGATACTGAAGTATTTCTCAATCTGATCGAAGCTTTCCAGGATAAAGAAAATCTTGACCTGCCTGAGGCTTTAAGTCTTGCTTTGGACAAAGTAGTCGGGGCGTATGCAATTGTTATTGCGGACAAGCGAAATCCGGATGTTTTGGTTGCTGCCCGCAAACAGAGTCCGCTTGTCGTGGGTATGGGTGAAGATGAATATTTCATTGGATCTGATGCCACACCTATCGTAAGATATACGAACAAGGTGATCTACATGAAAGATGATGAGATCGCTATCCTGGACAGGCATAAAGGCGTTACGATCAAGAATAGCAAGAACCAGGTCCAGAAACCGCGCATTGAAGAAATATCACTTAAGATTGAAGAGCTTGAAAAAGGTGGATACGAACATTTCATGCTCAAAGAAATACATCAGCAACCTCAGACTGTCTCTGATTGTATGCGGGGCCGTCTTAATGATCTTGAGGGCTGGGTGAAATTGGGTGGCATGGAAGAGTATGCTGTACAGTTTGAAAATGCGCAACGGATTATTATCGCTGGTTGTGGTACATCGTGGCATGCCGGCCTGATAGGCGAATACTTATTTGAAGATCTCGCCCGCGTACCTGTAGAAGTGGAGTATGCATCAGAATTGAGATATCGTAACCCTGTAATCAGGGAAGGTGATATAGTGATGGCGATTTCACAATCCGGAGAGACAGCTGATACATTAGCAGCGCTCGAACATGTCAAAAGCAAAGGTGCTATCATCTACGGTGTGGTGAATGCTGTTGGTTCGTCGATCGCAAGATTGACGGATGCCGGATCATATATACACTCCGGACCTGAAATCGGAGTTGCTTCAACGAAAGCATTTACCGGTCAGGTGACATTATTGAGCATGGCTGCGCTATGGCTGGGCCATCGAAAAGGAACATTATCACATTCGCGATATAGAAATCTGATCTCGGAGCTCGCAAAGATTCCGGAACAAATCGCGGAGACACTGAAAGTTGAAGATCAGATCAAATACATCGCTTCGGAGATGACAGATTACAACAATTCACTTTATCTCGGACGAGGTTACAATTTCCCGGTTGCACTGGAAGGCGCTTTAAAGCTAAAGGAAATATCATATATTCATGCAGAAGGATATCCGGCTGCGGAGATGAAACATGGTCCTATCGCTTTGATTGATGAGCACATGCCTGTAGTGGTATTGGCTACGAATCAAAGTGCGTATGACAAGCTTCTGAGTAATATACAGGAAGTAAAAGCAAGGAAAGGAACGGTGATCGCCATTGTGTCAAATGGAGCAAAAGAGATCCGCAAGTTTGCAGATCATGTCATTGAAATTCCGACTACAGCAGAACCTTTTTCACCATTGTTGTCAGTGATTCCAACACAGTTGCTTTCATACCACATTGCCCGATTACGTGGATGCAATGTGGATCAGCCTCGCAATCTTGCGAAATCAGTGACTGTGGAGTGAAAAGTGTGCTTCGACCAGCTTGACGCATCCTTGTGCTACAGCTCAGCAACCATAGTGAATAGTGAATAGTGAATAGTGAATAGTGAATAGTGAATAGTAAATAGTAGATCCAAAATCTTAAATCATAAATCAAAAATTGAAATGCTTAGATCAAATGAAGGGGAGAAAACCTTAGAATATAATTCCGGCAGAGAGAAACTTATACTTCCTGAATACGGAAGGAATATTCAAAAGCTTGTGCTTCATGCAAAGGAAATTGAAGATCCGGAATTACGCCAGTCCTATGTGGAAACATTGATTGAGCTGATGAACCAGATATTGCCACATAGCAAGACCGTGAAAGAGATTGAAGATAAATTGTGGAATCACCTTTTCTTCATTGCAGACTATGACATTGATGTCAAAATACCGGAGGGTGTGATCATTCACAAAAAAGGTGATGTCTTCATGATCCCTTCTGATGATATGCCCTATCCTCAAAAGAAAATTCCATATCGCCATTACGGATGGAATGTTCATACGATGATACAGAAAGCGATCACCATGGAAGAAGGGCCGAAAAGGGAAGAGTTTGCGAAAATAATCGCTTCCTACATGAAACTGGCTTATCGTGCATGGGGAAAAGAACAATTTATCAATGATGAGCTGATCAAACAGGACCTCAAGAAAATGTCACAGGGACAACTGGTTGTAGCTGATGATGCAAGCATCGATAGTTACAAAAACGTAATCCCTCCGGCCGGAAATTCACAGCGACGCAAACAATATAAAGGTTCCGGTAGCGGACAGCAAGGCCGCGATGGACGACGCTTTCAAACTAATCGTCCTTCGAATAATAATAATAATAATAACAATAAGAGGAAGAAAAGATATTGAAAAACAGTG
>JBDUAU010000473.1:0-8240 GCA_040004485.1 Saprospiraceae bacterium | reverse complement strand
TCCCGCAGCCACAAACCGATATCCGGCCGGAAGTTTTAAAGTATCAAGTTTCTTCTCGATATCATCAAACATCGCGATCGTATTGTATCCCGTCTGAACAAAACTAGTCACAGACGTATATCGCTCTTTATTATAATGACGTATGACACCAGGTGATTCCGCAGGCTGTATTTCCGCTATCTGTGTCAATGGAATTAATGCACCGGAAAGAGACGTGACATACATGCGTTTAAATACTTCAAGCGCTTTATCCGGATCCTTATCTTCTACAGTCATCAGGATATTGTATTCATCACCATCCGCATTGCGTATGCTTTGATTTGGAAGACCAGCTATTCCCAGCCGCACGGTCTTTGCAACTTCTGCAGGTGGAACACCCAATACACCAGCTTTTTCTTTGTCAATAATTACTTTCAAATCTGTCTTTGGCAATCGCAAATCATTTCCGACATAAAGTGTTCCGTGTGTCTTTTTAAATATCGCCTCTAATACATGTCCATACTTCGTGAGTGTATCAAGATTATTTCCCAATATTCTAAATTCGATCGGAGCAGGAACCGGTGGTCCTTGTTGAAATTGTTTGACCTCAACATTCGCACCAGGTATTTTTCCATAACGCACACGCAGAGAATCAGTCATCGCCACAATTTCAGGCACACCCATTTCAGGATTTGTCTGCACAAAAAGCTGGGCATAGTGTGGTGTGAAATCGTGTTGAAATAAATTGTAGTAAACCCGTGGATTCCCTTTCCCGACATTGGTACTTACACTGATTACATTCGGCGTATTGAGCAGATCTTGTTCGACAAGCCGCGCTATTCTGTTGGTTTCTTTTAACGTGGTTCCATCCGGTGTATGAATATCTACATTGAACATTGGTTTTTCAGAGACAGGAAATAAACTGAACCCAATTTTTGGAATCAAAAACAAGCTACCAATAAATATCAAACCTGTAATCAAGAGTGCCATGACCGGATGAACGAATGCCACCTTCAATACTTTTTGATAGGGAGCATTGATGTATTTTTTAAACGCCCGCATGAATACATTTCCCTCTGGACGTTCATGTTTTTTCAATATCATGCTGGCGAGAAATGGAATGATCGTGATAGATACAAATAACGAAGCCAGGATCGTGAGCAACACTGCCATTGGAAGAGGTCGTATAAATTCACCGGAACCTTCAGGTAGAAATACTAATGGTAGAAATGCAAGAAGAAGTGTGGCGGTACATCCTATGACAGCCAGTACAATTTGTTTTGTTGCCACAATAGCTGCATCCTTTCGGTTATAACCCATCCGCATAAATCGTTCGATATTCTCAACGATCACGATGGAGTCATCCACAAGCAGACCGAGTGCGATCACCATGCCGACGATACTAAGCTGATTGAGTGTATAACCTGCATAATTAAAAAAGGCAAGTCCCACTGCGAGTGATAATGGGATGCTGATCATCACTATCAATGCAGCACGCCAACCAAGCGGAAGTAAAGTGAGCAACACAAGTGAGACCGCAATTAAAAAATCGGTACCCAATCCATACAATCGTCTACGTACATTTTTCTCCTGATCAAAACTCGTTTTCATTTTGATGTGATCGGGTAATGTGGGCTCGAACTCATCAAGCACTTCCTGTATCTGTACACGATTTTGAATTATATTTTTTCTGTCTTTCAATGCTGTGACGACCCATATTGCAGGCTGTCCGTTGAAGCGGGCGATATGCGTATCCTCTTCTTTATCCATTCGCACTGTAGCGATATCATTAAGATGAATCGTATTGCCCTGCGGCGTAGTCTTCACGATGATATTGCGCAATTCATCTATTGAGGAAAGCTCACTATTTGTCTTGATATTGTACAGCTTCTTTCCGAGATCAACACTGCCACCAGGGATGTTTACATTATTAGCCTGGATAATATTGATGACCTGGTTGAGACCAATACTATATCGCGCCATTTTATCTAACTGCAATGCAATGTTGATCTCTTCTACGGGTTCTGCCTGAACCTCAACCCACTTAATATCTTTGATGCGCTCAAGTTGCTTCTCAAGCTCTTCAGCTTTATCTGTCAACTCTTTTGGAGAAGCTGTTGAGGATACCAATGCAGTCTGAAGAATACAAACATCTGAAGAAGCCGCACGTATCACATCAAGCGACAAAAGCCCTGATGGCAAAGAAGGTCTTACCTTATTGACTTCTCTTACTACGTCATTATTTTTATTGTCAACATTCACACCGTATGTAAATTCAAGCTGAATCAACATCAGACCATCACCACAAAACGTTTGCATTTTTTTGATGTTATCCAGATTGTAGAGTACATCTTCCAGCGGATCAGCTACAAGCTGTTCCATATCCACCGGACTCGTGCCCGGATATACCGCCTGGATCACAAATATCGGTGCACCGAATGGCGGATCCTCCCCACGTGGCATGTTGATCAGTGCATTTGCACCCAGCGCCAATGCCAGTACAAACAGGATGATCGTAAACTGATAATTCTTTACTGCGAATGAGGTAAGAGACATATAGTGAGTTGTGAGTGGTCAGTAGTGAGTAAATTATTTTGAGTTGTGAGAGGTCAATCGTGAATCGGCAATCGTGAATAATTTAATTTATAATGAACAGTAAATAGTCAATTTGTAAAAGTTCATTTGTGGGTATCTGTTTTTCTATTTAATCAAATGTTGAGCGTAGTCGAAACATTCAGTGGAAATCTCAAGCGGTCGTTGAGCGTAGCCGAAACGAACGATACACGTAGCCGAAACATTCCTTTGAAATCTTAAGTGGTCGTTGTGCTTCGACCAGCTTGGCACAACCTCATGCGATAGCTCAGCATCCGCGGTAGTCGAAACGAACGATAGCACTCATTTCTCAACTGTAATTCTGTCTCCATCCTCCAAAAACCCACTCCCTGCCGTGATCACTTCAGTAACGCCTTCAAGACCGGAAAGGACTGCTATTCTTTCGCCTTCGAATTGTTGGATTTGTATAGTCCGCTTTTCGGCTATGCCATCTTTCGGAATGTAGACAACACCGATGGTACCATTTGAAGAGACAAGAGCTTCAATTGGTATCATCATGTATTTACTACCTGAAGAAGGTTTGATTTCCATATGGGCCATCATGCCTGCAGCGATTCGTTTATCTTTTGACGGAATACTTACCTCGGCATCAAATGTTCCGCTCTGTGGATTCGCGACATCACTCAATCTTTTTACTTGCCCATCGATCGTCCAGCCCGGATAAGCATCGATTGTGATTTTGACTTTATCTCCCTGGCGCAATCGTCCCCAATTCTTATCCGTCAGGCCAGCTACTAATTTCCAATCTGAACGCAACACACCCATGATATAAAAAACAGGTATGCCTGGTCCGGTGATTTCACCTTCGTTCATCAACTGTGTGATGATCTTGCCATCAATAGGAGATCTGATTTCGCTATAAGCAAGATTGAACTCTGCTATCTGCAGCGATTTTTTTGCAACATCCACAGCCGTGATGGAATTCTGCAGTTGTTCGAGCGTAGCAATACTGTCCGCATAAAGATTTTGTGCTCGCTGCTGGTCACGCTGTGCTTTTTCCAGTGCCGCTTTTGCTTGCATGGTCATGGCTTCTATTTCTGTTGCATTGAGCTTTGCCAACAATTGTCCTTTGCGGACATGATCACCTTCTTCAACATAAGTTTTTGCGATCACACCACCTGTTTTAAAAGACGGCTTGGCTTCACTGTCTGACTGGATCACACCGGTCACATGTACGACATCATCAAGCCCGCTGACGGAAACAGGAAATGTCCGTACATAAAATACATTGGAGGGCTTGTCTGTATTGACGATGACGTTTTCAGGTCCTTCGGCATTTTTCTTGCACGCACTGACCATCAGGATAACAAAGAAGGACAGTATTGTTGTTGGTTTAAGCATCTTATTCTGTTTTATCTATTTGTCAATAGGAACTGTAGCAGCCAATCGTTCGATATTGATTTGGCGAATCCACGACTGATATCTGGCGATGTTCTGTTGTAGTTGTGTATTGGTGACATCAGTTCTCGCGTCAAGTAATTCAATGTAATTGGTGAGGCCTTCTTTATACCTCCGCAATGTCTCATCGTAGTACCTGTTATTCGTCTTCATCATCGAGGTATAACTTTCATAGAGAGCGATATCAGAATGTAGATTTTCAATTTCTGCCTGTAGTTGTACTTCGAATGCCTGTTTCGTCCATTCATAGGAATTCTGATTGGCTTCGAGCGAAGCTTTCCATTCCTGTTGTTTCAACTTGCTTTTTTTATTGTCCCAGATCGGAATGTCTAATTGTAACCCGCCAAGAACATATCCACCCCAATCGGCACCATACGCCTGCGATCCAAGATCAACTTGTACACCGAGCCTCGGCGCGAAATGTTTTTGTTCAAGAGTTAGTGCGAGCTCCTGGATATGTTCACCGGATTTTATTTGTTGCAGCTCTTCTCTTGATGTGACATCCGTGAGAACAGGTATGTCGGGAGTACTTTCAAATGTATCTGCGACGATAGGTGTGTCTGAAGGTTGATGCAAAAGAAAATTAAACCACGATGCTGCATTCTTCAGATCCGTCTTTGCCTTTTGTTGTTGGGCATGGATGAGATCTATTTCAGATTCAACACGCATCAGTGCAGAAGGAATAGATTGCCCGTTTTTAATGAGGCTCTCCGTAATGCGTTTATTTTCATTCAGCAAATTTTCTCCCTCGTCGGTGATGTTGATGACTTCTTTTGCCTGCAGCCATCTCAGGTAAGCTGTCTTCACATCACGGACCAGATCACGGACAGTTTGGTTGGTTTGCAATCCGCTCATCGTCACTTCTTCCTGTCTAATCCACTTATTGTATTTTATTTCAGGACGAAGGATGGGTTGTGTGATACGAAATTTCAGATCATAAAAATTATTAGGAAGAAAATTGACAGATTGATCTTCGACCAGGTGAAATTTTTGTGATTCAGTCAGATCATTGAGCGTACTATAGACGGGATTGAGTAGAGTTCCAATGGGGAAATCGATATTCCGGCCACCTGCAGCCAATGTATAATTGCCAATAAAATTTATATCCGGACTGTAAAGCTTTGAAGCTTCTTCAAGCATGATGGCTTGCTTGTGTTCCATTATTTTCTTCTCCTTTACCTGGAGATTATTCTGAATGGCCTGCTCTACGTACTGATTCAATATTTGTTGACTATTGACGGAACAGGTGAATAAGCTAATGATGGCGATGACAGAAATCGTCTTCATCGTCCGATGTGTAAGTAATTGTATCATGCCAGACCGTGTGTGATAATGGAGAAGAAGACATCAAGCGTGCGGAACATAAAACCCTTTTTATCTTCTGTTGTATAAATATTTAGACGTTCTGTATTGTATAGTGAAGTGATACCATGCACCTGGCTCCAGAGTAGCAATGAAGTTTCATCGAGGTCAATATCCTTACGGAAGTATCCGGCGTCTACGCAGGCCTTTACATTTTCTTTGAGCATACCTATCGCCATAGCCCCATCACTCCAAAATTCTTCTTTAATGGCCAGGGCATCCATAGTGCAGGTGAGAATGAACATGAGTTCATAATCCTGTGGATTGTCGATACCATATTGGAGATAACTTCTGCCGGTTGCTTTTAACCTCTCCAGGGGATCAGCTATATCCTGCACATCAATGAAAAGGGATTTCATTTTGCATTCGAAAGCTTTATCGTGAAGAGCGAGGAGAAGCTCGTTTTTGTCTTTATAGTGCAGGTAGATCGTTCCGGGACTATATTCGATCTTTGAGGCAATCTTTCGAATGCTCGTATTCTCGTAACCTTCAGAGAGGAAAATTTCCCTGGCGGCATTGAGAATCAGGTCTTTAACTTCTTCTCTTTCTCTTTCTTTGCGTTCTGAAATACCCATGTTTGAACAATCAATTGATAAAATACAGTGCAAATATATTGAACAGTGTTCAATATTGCAATAGGTGTTCGAAAAAGTTAAAAGATTCTGAAAATAGAATTTGAAAGTAGAGAACGTCGTACGTATCTTTGTAAAAAACATACGTATATATGACCACCAAACTCACCTTGTCGGTAGAAAAACGGGTTGTTGAAAGAGCTAAACTTTATGCCAAAAAGACCGGAAGAAGTTTATCTGAAATTATTGAAGGGTACCTAGAAACATTGACTTCAGAACATGCTCAAAAACCTGATGAGATCTCTCCAAAGCTTCGAAAAATTATTGGTGTAGTGAAATTGCCAAAAAATTTCAACGAAGAAAGGGCTAAGCGTGCGTACCTCGAAAGCAAACATCTGTGAAAAGTTTTTTTATCGATACGAATATTATCATTGATCTCCTTGCGGAAAGGAACCCGCATAGCAAATTTGCAATTCAATTATTGGATGCAGCTGAAAAGAAAAAAATTCAACTATATACTTCATCTCACTCTATAGCTACGACGTACTACGTCTTAAAGAAATTAATGGATGAAAAATCACTGAGAGAGGCTTTGGACAACCTGATTGACATCGTTCAGCCAATCGCCGTGGATCTGAGAATTCTAAAACGCGCAATGAAATCTAATCACCCGGATCTGGAAGATGCCATTCAGATTTTAGCAGCTTCTACGCAAGGCCAGATTTCATATATAATAACAAGGAATATAAAAGATTTCAAAAACTCACCTATTCAGGCGATTGCACCGGATCAGGCTGTAAATTTGATTTAAAATAAAAAGATTTGAATAAGCCCAAAATTCTTGTCACCGGCGGCTGCGGCTATATAGGAAGCCATACGATTGTTGATCTTCTCGACTCTGGTTATGATGTTGTATCTCTCGACAACTTCGTCAACTCCTCTCCATCTGCATTAAAAGGAATAGAAGCGATCACCGGCAAAAAAATCGAAAACATCAATTGCGATCTCAGCGACACTTCAGATGCCATCGGAAGGACCAGACAATTTGGACCCTTTGATGGTATCATACATTTCGCTGCACTTAAAAGTGTTGAAGAATCAGTCCGTCAACCCAACAGGTATATTCAGAATAACCTCGGGAGCACGCTTACGACGATCGAGATGATGGAAGAATTGAATATTCCTCATTTAATCTTTTCTTCTTCATGTACCGTATACGGCTCTCCGGATAAATTACCTGTCACGGAAAACACACCGATAAAGAGAGCAGAAAATCCATATGGCGCTACCAAGCAAGCCAGTGAAATCCTATATGAGCAATACGTCAAATACCAATCACTGCAATCTACACCTGAAGAATCTGTGAAATCTGGTCAATCTGTGGTCAAATCTGCGGTCAAATCTGTGGTGTCATTGCGCTATTTCAACCCTGCCGGTGCACACACTTCTGCCCTCCTTGGAGAATCCTCTTTGAATGCACCGACGAACCTCGTTCCTGTCATCACCGAAACGGCTATAGGACTCCGAGATCAATTGATGGTATACGGAGATGATTATCCAACACGCGACGGAAGCTGCATACGCGATTATATTCATGTGATGGATCTAGCCAGAGCTCATACGCTGGCGCTTGAACATATAATGCTTCACAAACAAACCGAACCATATCAGGTATACAATCTTGGTATAGGCGAAGGTGTCACAGTTCTTGAAGCTATTCATGCATTTGAAGATGCCACGGGCGTCAAAGTCAATTACAAAATAGGCCCACGACGTGCCGGAGATGTCGCTGCCATTTATGCTGACAATAATCTTATTACACAGCAATTGCATTGGAAGCCTGCACTGGACATCAATGCGATCATGTCTTCGGCTTGGGAATGGGAGAAGGCGAAAAGGAAATGAGCTTTGATCTTCAAAACACCTGGGTATAAAAAATCTGAAATGGTTTGTGAAAACCATACCTTCAGGATGTCAAACTGACAACTTCAAAATGAAAATCTTCAACATAATCCTGGCCCTCATTTTTTTCATCTTCGCCTACCTTCAATTGAATGATACACCGGGCGACATCTTATTTTGGTTTTTGATTTATGGATACACCGGGCTGATCTGTGCCTTTGCCGCTTGGAACAGATACAACATGTGGTCTATTATACTCGGTATCGTTGTTCTTATTTACCAGATCTTCCGCATGTTCCCGGCTTTTTCACAATGGATTTCTGCAGGCTGCCCCACCATCGTAGGAGAGATGAAAGCTTCTTCTCCGTTTGTTGAGCTGGTGCGTGAATTTTTGGGACTGGTGATCTGCATGAC
>JBDUAU010000554.1:0-2471 GCA_040004485.1 Saprospiraceae bacterium | reverse complement strand
ACGCCTGCACTTTTTACAGGAGACTGGAATGTCTCCGGCATTTCTGTTGTATTTGATCAGGCATTTCGAAGTCTGAATAGTACGTACTCACTTTCATTCAGAAATAAAAATACAGGCGAGGCAGGCTGGAGTGATTGGGTGGACTTTCCACTCAATCTGGATGATGTGGCCAATGCTAATCCGACGTTCAATTCTATTCGTCAGGTACTTCCACATGCGACGGATAAAGATTCTGTTCAAATCAAGGTTACGTATTTAGCACATTATTATTTCTGGATGATTGATGATTTTAAAATCATTGAAACAGAGTGTACGAATACACGTGTGCAAAGTAATTTTTTCGCCATTGCACCATTCGCAAAAATTCCGAGAGATCAGGTGTATCCTTTCGCGGCTCTTTCAGATATTTATAATGCCGGTTCTTGTACCCAGACGAATGTATCCCTGAATCTTACTGTAAGAAATATATCATCCAATGAAGTCGTGTATGATGAAAATCTTGGTTATGGTGCAGTCGAATCTGATTCACTGGCGCAAAACAAACTATTTCCTTCTTTAATAAACCTGCCAAAAAAAGATGCGGACTATCTGGGCACGTATCATTTAACTCAGGACTCTATCGATTATAATCCGACTGATAACACTATATCATTTCCATTTTCTGTAGGTGGGGACACCTTTGCACTTGAAACCGGATTTACGAGGTCTATCGCGGTGAATAATGCCCTGTATACTGTAGGAGCTCCTCTTTCGTATGCGTATGGAAATATTTTTATGCCTGTAGTTGATGCTCAGGTTGGTCACATCTCATGGGGCGTAAGTAATGCCACTGCTATGGCTGGAAAAACGGTGAGCATTTATCTTATTGAATGGACGGACACAAATGGTGATCATATAGCCGAAAGTGAAGAGAGAACTTTTATTGGATATAAAGACTACACTTTCACAGGACTTGAGGGCAATAATGCGATCCTCGACACCGAGCTTGAAAACTTTGAGGACCCGCAGGCTGCTGTTATCATGAAAGGTGGTAAGATATACATGGCTGTAGTCGAATATGCCGCTGCCCTGTCTACAGATCCACAATTTTTTATGCTGGCAAGTGATGATCATAATTATAGTGCACAGGAGTTGGCGATGGATTCAGCAGTAGCTCACGGCCTGGCACCTCGGCCATTATATTTCACTGTATTGGGATTTTCGCCGGATGGAAATATTGCCAATATTGATTATGAAGTTAAAGAGCTAAATGTAAATGACTCAAGGATCTTTTTTGGCAATAACATTGTGCCTTTAATACGCGTCGTCATTGAACATCCGGATAATACGGTAGACAATTTATCATCGGATAATATCATTTCAGTTTATCCAAATCCGGTCTCTGATGTAATCCGGGTAAAAATGGAATTTAAAAAAGCATACCAGGATGTCCAGCTGAGGCTAGTGAATAATCTGGGTCAGACTGTTTTGAGGAAAACATTGAAGACATCTTTCACTGATCACATTGAACCAATTGATCTAAGTGGAATTGCGGTAGGAAACTACTTGTTACAGGTTGAAACAGCTGATGGGCAGCGATCGCTTCCGGTGATTGTGGTGAGATAAAACTTCAATTTTTTTTAGAAGTACGGACAGGTCGTGACCTGTCCGTACTTTTAAAAAAAATTAGTGCCATAGATCAATGTCTTCTACTTAACAAAATTTCATTTTGCTTTAATTCTCTTGCTATTTTCGTTATATTCAATCTTCATTGCCATACCAGCAATTAGTTTGAATTTGATGAAAAGTCTTCTCCACATCCTTGTATTACTATTACCATTTCATTTATGGGCATGGAGTTTATATGCGCAGCCTGCAAATGATGATTGTGCAGGAGCATACGATGTGGTTGTTTCTGATTTTGAAGAAAATGTCATTCTGACTATACTCATGGACTTGCACAAACATTAAAATTCAGAACTGGTTCTGTTGTTCCGCTTGAGGGGCTTATCATAAAAGCATTTTTTGATAAGGTTAAATATGCTACTGATGTACCGGCTATAGGTATGGCGATATACGAAAATTGTGATTCAATCCAATCTCCAATTCTTTGTTTTAATTCGAATGATCCTGCAGACAATCATTTTGATATATCAGGCTTTTGCTTAATGACAAATCACACCTATTTTATCCGTGTTTGGTCCATGGGTGATGATTCTACTACTGAAGGGACGCTCCGCATGGGTATTTATATCAACAGACCTAAAGAAAGAATACTTTGGTGGGAGACATTTGATGGAGGTATTGAAATAAATGGATGGACAACTTATGGAACGTGTGCTGTAGCTGATTCTGTGCGAGGATTTGAATATTTGCCACAAGGAATTATTGATAAAGGAGCCTATGCTGCATCTGGTTATGGAATCACAGGTGTGTCATTTTGTGATGGGGCGGTTGGTGTAGATAGTGATTTCAATGACAATGGCGGTGTT
>JBDUAU010000656.1:0-8260 GCA_040004485.1 Saprospiraceae bacterium | reverse complement strand
CTGTGGCACAATGTTGAGGATTAGCATGTCGAATCCATAGCACGAGGTAAAAGGGGGCAAGTCGAAGTGTCGAACTACTCCACCTTTTCGGCCCCTTCTGCCTTTTCCGCCCTTATAAATCAGACTAAACCATCAGGGATGCTTGATAAATAATTTTCCAGCCAGTTACTGAACGCAAACCAGTTATTGCCAGTTAGTTTGTTTTAACTTCCGACATTTGCATGATCAGGGCACTATAGCTCATTCAAAATCACTAAAACACTATTAAATTGAAAAAGACAATTCTATTAGTTTCCATCCTTTTCATCGGATTTGATGCCAGGACATTTGCGCAACAAAATGAAAGTGCTTCATTACAAAAGGTGATCAATGCATATCTGGACGTGAAAAATGCACTCACAAAAGATGATGGAAAAAATGTGCTGACATCTTCGAAATCATTTTATGAAGTGATCATTAATTTGACTACAAATAAACTTGCTGAAGTGGAACAAAGAGTTTGGATGGAGTATCGGGATAAATTAAGTGCTCATGCAGAACACATGAAAAGCACAGACCTGCTCGCAAAACAGCGTGAATATTTTATAAAGTTATCTGCTGATTTTTATAAAATGGTTAAAGTACTCAATAGCAATGAAGCGGATCTGTACTATCAATATTGTCCTATGGCAAATGAAGGCAAAGGAGCCTACTGGGTAAGTGAAAAACAAGCAATCGCAAATCCATATTTTGGAAAGATGATGATGACCTGCGGAAGCACAAAGGAGACGATTAAAGCAAAACAATAATTTTCAATCCGGATTGTCAGTTTGTGTCTGAGGTATTCTCAGTGTATAATTAAATAGATATCTAATGGAAACCCATCATCATCATACCGTCATGAAATACACTTGTCCTATGCATCCTGAAATCAGTCAGGATAAGCCGGGCAGTTGCCCTAAGTGTGGTATGAATCTTGTTCCTGTCACTTCAAAAGAAGTAAAGCCTTCAATGCATCGTGAAGAGGACGAGCCTCCACATCAGATGGATCATTCTGATCATGTGCAAGAGAAGAAGGCACCTGTTGAATTAACTCAGACCGGAAGTAGTTTCAAAAAATACACCTGTCCGATGCATCCCCAGATCATCCAGGATGGTCCGGGAAAGTGCCCTTTATGCGGAATGACACTGGTTCCACTTTCAAAATCAGATACGCATGATGGTCATGAATCTCATTCATCCGGTATAGCTGATTTCAGGAAGCGGTTTTATGTGGTGCTGATATTGACCATTCCGATCATGTTGTTATCAGAAATGATTCAACATTGGCTCAATCTGCATATCAGCTTTCCAGGTTCGAAATATCTGCTTCTATTTTTGTCAACTATTGTCTTCATATACGGAGGTATGCCTTTTCTCAAAGGGCTGGTAGGAGAAATCAGAGTGAAGAATCCCGGCATGATGACCCTGATAGGTTTTGCTATTTCTGTAGCCTACATCTACAGCGTAGCGATTGTGTTTGGGCTGCAGGGGATGGATTTTTTCTGGGAACTGTCAACACTGATACTTATCATGCTCCTGGGACATTGGATAGAAATGAAATCGGTGGCGGGTGCCTCAAGAGAATTAGAGTTGTTAGTACAGTTGATGCCGTCCGATGCACACATGGTCATGCCGGATATGGTGCATGACGTGAAGACAGATACGTTGAAAGAAAATGATATCATCCTTGTAAAGCCGGGTGAAAAAGTTGCGGCAGATGGTATCATATTGGAGGGAGAGAGTTATCTGAATGAATCCATGCTGACAGGTGAATCAAAGCCTGTGCAGAAAATAAAAGGTGATAAAGTGATAGCTGGATCTATCAATGGCAACGGATCTGTCAAAGTGACTGTGTCGCACGGTGCGGCAGATTCTTATCTTTCACAAGTCATCAAACTTGTGTCTGATGCACAGAAATCAAAATCGAAAACCCAGTTGTTGGCGGATAGGGCTGCAAGAATCTTAACCATTGTGGCTATCCTGGCGGGTATCATAACATTTTTATACTGGTACCTCACTGGTCAATCATTATCCTTTGCGATGGAACGAATGGTAACGGTCATCGTTATTTGTTGTCCTCATGCTTTAGGCTTAGCAGTACCTTTGGTTGTTGCTAAATCAACAGCAATGTCTGCTAAACATGGATTGCTGATTAAGAACCGAACAGCATTTGAGAATGCACGAAAAATTACGACAATAGTTTTTGATAAAACAGGAACACTAACTGTCGGAAAATTTGAAGTATCAAAGATTGTTTCATTGCAGAGTGGATTACCAGAAAATGAAATCATTCGGCTTGCTTCTGCATTGGAGCAAAATTCGGAACACCCTATTGCAGCAGGGATACTCCAAAAAGGAAAAGATTTATCCATTGCCATTCCGGCAGCGACGGATTTTAATGCCATCACAGGCAAGGGAGTTGAAGCTACAGTGGAGGGTAAAAAGATATTGGTGGTGAGTCCGGGTTATTTAAAGGAAAATAATTTTACATTCCCAGGTGACTTTAAAGTGAATGATACGGAAACGATTGTTTTTGTTTTGATTGATAATAATTTGGCAGGATATATTGCGCTATCTGATGAGATAAGACCTGAATCAGCTGAGGCTATTACGACATTGAAACAAAATAACATCAAATCAATGTTGCTGACAGGGGATAATAATAAAGTAGCAAAAAGTGTAAGTGATACATTGGGCATGGATAGTTTTATTGCAGAAGTATTGCCACATCAAAAACTGGAAAAAATAAAAGAACTGCAGGCAAAAGGCGAGTTTGTAGCGATGACAGGTGATGGTGTCAATGATGCGCCGGCTTTGGCTATTGCTGATGTGGGCATAGCGGTCGGTAGTGGAAGTGATATTGCTGCTGAAACTGCAGGTATTGTTTTGGTCAATAGTAATCCTAAGGACATCGTGAGTTTGATATTATTTGGGAAAGCAACATATCGGAAGATGATTCAGAATCTTATTTGGGCCACAGGTTATAATGTTGTTGCTTTGCCTCTTGCAGCAGGTGTATTGTATTCAAAAGGTGTATTATTGAGTCCCGCGGCAGGAGCAGTACTCATGACTATTAGTACTATTGTGGTCGCCATTAATGCAAGTCAGTTGAAAATTAAATAAACAGAATGAGTCGACTCCTCTCCATTATAATGGTTGTGCTGGGGTTTTTCCATGCGAACGCACAGACGGAATCTCCTCATGTACTTGGAAAACGTGTCGTTTATCATCTTTACGTCGCCGACACCACTGTCAATTACACAGGAAAATCCAGGCATGCTATTGCCATCAATGGATCGATTCCCGCACCGACTTTATATTTTACGGAAGGAGATACAGCTGAAATATATGTGCACAATACATTAAAGAAAGCAACAACATCTATACACTGGCATGGCATAATATTACCCAATCGATTTGATGGTGTACCAAATTTAACCACAGCGCCTATTAAACCCGGAGAAGTTCATTTGTTTGAATTTCCAATAGTCCAAAACGGCACATATTGGTATCATTCACATACAGATCTACAGGAACAGAGTGGCATGTATGGCGCACTGATCATTTATAAAAAAGATGAACCGGTGATCAATCAGTATCCGGTCGTCTTGAGTGACTGGATCGATGAAAATCCGAATCAGGTGCATCGTAGTCTTCATAATGCGACAGATTGGTATGGTATACGCAAAGGAAGTACGCAGAATTATTTTCAGGCTATCGGCCTGGGTTATTTTAAAACTAAAGTCGCGAATGAATGGAAACGTATGCTGGCAATGGATGTCAGCGATGTAGCCTATGACAGGTTTTTGACAAATGGGAAATCGCAAATTGAGCAATCTCAATTCAGAAAAGGAGATAAAGTAAAACTTCGTATCGTCAATGGAAGTGCGGCTACTTATTTCTGGTTGACTTGGTCAGGAGGAAAAATAACTGTTGTAGCAAATGACGGAGAAGATGTGGAACCTGTCAAAGTGGATCGATTGATCATTGCCGTTTCAGAAACGTACGATATCATTGTCACCATCCCCGAAGATATGAGTTATCAATTCCTGGCCACAGCGGAAGATCGGACTAAATCAACTTCGCTTTTGTTAGGTAGTGGAATGCTTATGCCTGCAGCACCATTGCCCAAACTAAAATATTTTGAGGGTATGAAAATGATGAATGGGATGATGAAACTCAATGGCGATCTCGATGATATGGGTATGAATATGAGCAATCAAACCATGGATATGAATAATGTCATGTATCCTGAAATATCTGGTGAACCGGAATCAAAAAAGAAAAAGAATCATCATGCGCATCAGGCAGGTGATCAGGAGATGAATGAAGATGAAATGCAGAATATGGATATGAGCTCAGGTGATATCGTCACACTGGATTATTCCATGTTGCGCTCGCCAAATAATACAACATTACCAAAAGGAACATTGAAAGAATTACATTTTGAATTGACCGGCAACATGAATCGTTTTGTATGGAGTATCAATAATAAAACAGTTTCTGAGGCCGATAAGATATTGATCCATCAAGGTGAGAACATCCGGATCATCATGACAAATAACACTATGATGCGTCATCCGATGCACCTGCACGGTCATTATTTCCGGTTGCTGAACGGACAGGGTGATCATGCACCTTTAAAAAATGTAGTGGATATCATGCCGATGGAGACGGATACACTTGAATTTGCAGCGACGGAGAGTGGGGACTGGTTTTTTCATTGTCATATCCTGTACCACATGATGAGTGGTATGGGCAGAATATTCAGTTATGAGAATTCACCTCCTAATCCGGAACTTCCTAATCCGGTTCAATCTTTACACAAATTGTATAATGACGACAGGCAATTTCATGCGATGGCGAAAGTGGGTATCGAAAGTAATGGCAGTGATGGTGAAGCAATGTTAGCCAATACACGTTGGAAACTGGCTACCATGTGGCATCTCGGTTATCATGATGAACATGGCTATGAAAATGAAATCAATCTGGGGAAATATATGGGGAAGATGCAATGGCTTTATCCATATGTCGGATTCGATTATCATTATCGAAGGGTGGAGGAAGTAGAAAAAAATTATTTTGGCCAGGTCAGCAATAAAAATGACCGTAAGGCTTTTGTCTTTGGGGTTGAATATACGTTACCAATGTTAATTATAGCTGATGGACGGGTGGATACAGATGGGAAGTTCAGGTTTCAGCTGGGAAGAGAAGATATTCCTGTCACAAGCCGGTTGCGTCTCAATTTAATGGCGAATACGGATAAGGAATATGCTCTGGGACTTCGATATGTCCTCTCAAAATATTTCAGTTTATCGACTCACTATGATAGTGATATGGGCTGGGGCGGAGGATTTACGATCACTTATTAATTAATGGGAAAAACTCCGTATGTTAAACAAGGATTTATGCCTATTTTTGCATCGGCCATTAAAGTAAGTTAACAGCCCTGAAAAATAAGAAATGAAAAAGCAATTCCTCATCCTATTATTGTCATCTTTTGCCGCCTTTGGCATAGCTCAAACGGCTACCAATTTTACGGCTAGTGATTGTAGTGGAGTTTCTCATGATTTGTTTTCTGATCTCGATTCAGGAAAGGTCGTTGTGATATGCTGGGTGATGCCCTGCAGTGCATGTGTTAGTGGAGCACTGACTACATACAACATCGTTCAAAGTTATGCATCAACCTATCCAGGGAAAGTCATTATGTTTCTTTGTGATGATTATGCCAATACAGTCTGTTCGTCCTTAAATTCCTGGGCGGACGCTCATGGTCTTTCCCGTGCTGCACGATTTTCAAATGCTTCTATAAATATGACTGATTATGGTGATACCGGTATGCCTAAAATTGTTGTACTGGGTGGTGCGGATCACTCAGTTCTATATAATGCCAACTATACGGTCAACGCATCAAGTCTGCAAAGTGCAATTGACGGGGCGTTGACTACGACGAGTATTCACGATATCGGGGGAGTCGTTTCAGCATTTAATTTATTTCCAAATCCTGCTTCAGCATCAACAGATATTAAATTCAACCTTTCTAAGGATGCAGACATTAACATTGAACTTTTCAACTTACAGGGTGAATTGATTCATCAAATCTACAATGGAAGACTTTCAGCCGGAGAGAACAACATACCCATCAATGTTTCAGCTTACGCGGCCGGGACATACTTTGTGAAATTATCTGAAGGGAATAAAAGTAAGTTTCTCAATCTTGTAGTATCTAAATAATCCCTTTCATAAGACAGAATTAGCGGCCATCATTGCATAAATGCTGGCCGTTCTTTTAAATCAGCACATAGTCAAATGAGACGTTTCACAAGCATTGCATTTTATTTTGGCATTTATAGCCTGTTTCTTTTTCCTGAGTGTTTACTTGCCCAGTGTTGCGCCGGAGGGAGTGGTTGCACGATTGCCGGAGGTGCATCACAAGGCGTTTTACAGGAACGACAGGTTGAGCTAAGTACGAATTTCCAATTCATCAATACAACCAAATTCTATAAGAGAGATAATGTGGCGGTCAATTCGGACCGGACTTTTGATGGCTTCAGCAGCAGTTATCAATACCTTAAAATAGGATATGGAGTTACTAAAAATTTCACATTCTCGGTTGAAACAGGTTATTATTTTGAGAAAAAGGAAACTGGACTGGAATCCAATCCGGTGACTACTTACAAATCAAAAGGAATCGGCGATCTGATACTTTTTCCACGATACGATATTCTTAACCGCTTTAATGACAAACATCATGATGAAATCACTTTAGGATTAGGATATAAAATTCCATTAGGCAGTTACAAGGATTCCACAGGGAACATTGAGCCCTTTTCAGGCCAGACATTTTATGTGACCAACCCTACATCAGTTCAGTTATCTTCAGGTGCCCCGGATGCAATTTTTTACACCTTTCTTTCTCATGGATTTACAAAACAGAAATTCTCAATCTTTGCCAATATATTTTATGTGATGAAAGGGTTTAATCCCAACGGAGAAAAATTAGGTAACTATGCGAGTGTAGCTCTGTTCGCTTCTAAGTCTCTCTTCAATCACCTGGGGATGACTTTACAAGCGCGGTACGAGCAAGTACAGCCGATGAAGATTAATGAAAGTGTTTTTCTTTTCGGCCAACCCACCAACTACTATCCGGAAGCCACGGGCTATAAAAAAGTTTTCATCACCCCACAAATCAGTTATACGAAAGGAAAGTTCTCTGTCTTTATATCCTCCGATTTTCCGGTTTACCAGTACCTGAACACCTCTGATTATTATACGCAGGCCGGATCGCAATTCCAAACTACATTGGGCCTGTCGTACAGGTTTTTTGCTGTAAAAAGTTTAACCAGGGATGAAAATGGGACAGCTGACTATTCATGTCCCATGCACCCGGATGTCACTTCCTCACAACCAGGTAAATGCCCAAAGTGTGGAATGGATTTGGAAAAAAATAAAGATAAATTATAACGATCTTTCTGTCTCAGGTACCTGACAGCTGGTAACGATCCTTAAATACGCATAATCTCGTCATGGCCATTTTAAAAGCATTCTGGAAAGCATTTCGCAGTTTCTTTAAAAGGATTGCTGCAAATAGAATGCCTGCATTTAAAACCAGGTATTAAATCTGAAATATCAAACTTTAATAAAATGATGAGCGAAAAAATTAAAAATCTTTTAGGTGAAAAAGCTGAATATTTATTGAGTCACACCTGTACAGCGATTGATAAAAATATGATTCATCTTCCTTCGCCAAATCATGTTGAAGAAATATGGATGAACAGCAATCGCAACAACCAGGTGCTTCGGAGTTATCAGACTTTGTTGGATCATGGCAGATTAGGAGGTACAGGATATTGCAGTATTCTTCCGGTAGATCAGGGAATAGAGCATAGTGCCGGATCTGCGTTTGCACCTAATCCCATTTATTTTGATCCTGAGCATATTATTAAGCTTGCGATTGAAGGGGGTTGCAATGGTGTGGCTTCCACATATGGTGTCCTGGGTATTATGTCGAGGAAATATGCACATCGGATTCCATTCATTGTCAAAATCAATCACAACGAATTGCTGAGCATGCCTAACCGGTATGATCAAACGCTTTTTGGAACGATAAGGAGTGCATGGAATATGGGTGCAGTTGCTGTAGGAGCTACGATCTATTGGGGTAGTGCAGAAAGTTCACGTCAACTGAAGGAAATCGCAGAAGCATTTGAACTGGCGCATGAGCTGGGTATGATGACCA
>JBDUAU010000646.1:0-8262 GCA_040004485.1 Saprospiraceae bacterium | reverse complement strand
TCAACATCATCATGAGCAAGAATACTTCCAAGAAAGGGAGACCCAAAAAGAAAGCAGTGGAAGGAAGGATACCTGCGATCGTATCAGAAGAAGCTAAAGCCTTGATTTCTTCCGGACCTGTGTATTCGAGATGGTCTACTGAAATAGCGTTATGTTTTACCCCAATCTGAATTCCACCAGAATAGTCCAATTCGTTAGCATGGATTTTAGGCTTTAACCCCATTTTACTGCCTGCTTCCAGAAGCATATCCGTTTCCTCAACAGTGTAAAATCCTTTATCGCAAAATACATCCATATAATCAGCCAATCCTTCATCACGGACCACTGGCAACATCTCTTCAATGATCAACCTGATATATTCCTGTCGATTCGTTTTATATTTTAAGGGAACGGCATGAGCACCCAAAAAGGTTGATTTGACTGGAATCCAATTCAGTTCTTTCAATCGGCGGATCACGCGCAAAATCTTAATCTCGCTTTCTACTGTCAATCCATATCCGCTTTTGATTTCAATGGCTCCTGTCCCTAGCGAAATAACTTCGGAGAGTCTCTCCTTCGCCTGTTCATATAAAAGATCTTCATCCACCTCCTGTAGCTTCAAAGCAGAATTTAGAATTCCACCGCCTCTCTTTGCAATTTCTTCATAAGTCATCCCCTTTATCCGGTCAACAAATTCATTAGCTCTCCATGCTGCAAATACAAGATGGGTATGACTATCGCAAAAAGAAGGCAGCACTATTTTGCCTGAGCAATCAATGGTCTGATCAGCGCGTTCGATGGTGCATGCATCCTCAGAACCAAAGGATTTAATTATTCCGTTTTCAACAAATAAATATGCGTTCGTAATGGATGGGAGGACAGACATTTCATTTCCTTTCAGGCGCAGGACCCCTTCAGGCTGGATGCCTGCCAGTAGTGATATTCTTCGGAGTAGGAGAGAAGATGACAATAATTAGGTTTACTGCTAAAATGCAAATGTACGAATCGTATAGCTTGAGGATGATGATGTTTCGTTTGGACTACTGATTTTCGTTTTTTTTTCTTCTGATCCTGAAGGGATCACACATTAATAGCCGCGAGTAGCATCCGGGACTTATGAAGAATAAAGATTTCTGATCCTGAAGGGATCACATATTAATAGCCGCGAGTCGCATCCGGGACTTATGAAGAATAAAGATTTCTGATCCTGAAGGGATCACATATTAATAGCCGCGGGTCGCAACCCGCGGAAAATATGGAAGCGAAAATTTGGAACCCTGAATGGGTTCAATATAATCTCTTTTTCTTCCCTTCGACAAGCTCAGGGAGCGAAAAGCAATCTGGCTTAAACGGATTGTAAAAATCTTCCTCTATGTACTGACTCTGAAAGATGCCTCCTGGCTTCTGGAATTATCACGATTGATGATTTACGTTTCACATTTTCTTCACACTCGTTTTAAATCCCGTTGATGACATACGTTGTTGTTCAATATTGACATCAGACTCTGAATTGTATGGATTGGATATTACTCTATAAAAAGTGCTTCCATCCTTTTGTACATTTTCGATCTTAAAGTTTGCAAATCCTTTTGTCTTCAGATCCCCGACTAACTTTTGGGCATTTGTTTCTGACCCAAAATATCCTGCCTGGAGAATAAATCCACCAGAAGTTGATGAGTTATTTGTTGCCATAGTAGTTGTTGGCGCAGGGTTAGTGCTTTCCTTAGGTTTACTTTCAGGGTATTCTTTTGACGTTGGTGTATTTTTTATCGTGGATGACACAGAAGAATTCTCAGGTGGAGTGGTCATTTTCTTTTCTTCTTTTACAACAAATTGGCCTACACTCTGATCAAAAGCTGTTGGATTACCTGATGCATCTTTCCAGCCACCGTTCCACTTCTCTTTGACTTCAGATGATGGAGAAAGGATCACCCATGAAGGCACCTGTTTTAATTCATAGAGATTAAAGCAAACAACGCCATCAAAATCCTCAATATCCATCCGTGTAGATACGAATTGATGCGCACCATTGATATCTTTCGTAAAGGCTGACCAAGCGGATTCGCAGTTATTACAGGTTTTGCTGGAGAAGAAGATCACCATTTCTTTTTGGCTTGCCTTAGCTGCCTCTTTGGCTGAACTATAGCTATTATAATAATTAGGAGGCTGAGCATTTCCAAAAAACAAAGCCATAGTAAGTGAAAGCAGGTAGATAAGCATAATATGATGATTTATAGTTATTTATAATGATCTAATTATTAGGAATCTAATATGCAAAAATCATTCCATATTGACCTCCTGCCTTTTTCAGGGGATTGGGGGGAGTATTTTCGTCGGTGATGAAAATACGGGGTATGCCAGGGCAAAAGAAATAGTAATAATTAACCCGAATACCCAACCCTTCCTCCTCGATTGCCGTAATATGATTCGAAGCACATTATTTTCGAATTCAAATTAAACTCTAACTATGTTCAGCAGAAAACTTTTACTCATTGCCCTCTTTACAGCATTTGGAATGGCCAGACTTATCGGCCAGCAAAACGTCCATCTTCACGGCACCGTGACGGATTCCAACGGAAACCTCATGGAGAACATCAATGTTATTGCATACGCTGTTTATTCAGATTCTACGATTGTATATGAATCTCTTTACACGGATGCTAATGGCGATTATTCGCTGGATTTTGCGGCACCTCAACCAAATGTGGTGGGCACAGTCGAAGTTTCGATGGTAGATTGCTTTAGCGCATTGCTTACGCAGTATTTTACTGTTTTTAATTCAGGCCCATATGATTTACAGGCTGATTTTGTCTATTGTGCTAACATAGTCATTGATTCATGCTCAGTTTATATTCTTGAGGAATCTAATCCGGGTGCATTGAATAGCCTTACCGCTTATACATTTATCAATGCTAATGTGAGCTATCTCTGGAACACAGGCGCAACCACACAAACCATATACCCTCAGTCTTCAGGAGTGTATACTGTACAAGTAGGTTTTCCATGGGGTTGTACGGGTATCGATAGTTTTTATTTCGTATTGGACACTTTCCCAAGTTGTTTTGGTTACATTTCCACTTCGATCAACAGCGATGGCACATATTATCTGCAGGCATTTGATTTTGGAATAGCGCCTTTTACATATTTATGGAGTACGGGTGAGACCACTTTTAGCATCAATGGTGTTTTCCCAGGAACATATTGTGTCACAATGACAGATGCAACAGATTGTGTTTTTTCAACTTGCGTTATACTTGATGATCCAAATGTTTGTACAGTAAGCATATTTGAAGACCCAGCCTCGGGAGGTTTAACTGCGGTCGGTTCAGGTTTAGAACCAATTAATTTTTATTGGAGTACAGGTGAAGTGGGAGCTACTATTTATCCTAATGCACCGGGTACATATTGTGTGACAGCAATAGACACGACAGGATGTAGTGCTTACGCTTGTTACGATTACGGTATTTTCAATGATTCTTGTTATGTATATATTTCAGTTGTGTATGTAGATTCCAATACAGTGGCTCTGCAGGCATTTCCTGGAATTTTTAACGGATATGCGACTTACTTATGGAATACAGGTGATACGCTGGATATTATATATCCACAGGATCCTTCTTTTGAATATTGTGTCACGGCCACTAATGCTCAGGGTTGCACGGCTACTGCATGTTTCGACAATAGTCAGTCTTGTTATGCTTGGGTTGATGTACAATATGTAGATACGGTGACAGCAGTATTGACTGCTTTCTCTGATCCGATATTCGGATGGGGATCGAACACTGCGACCTATGCGTGGTCAAACGGGGATTCTACAGCCAGCATCACTGTTCACGCAAGCGGTGAATATTGTGTGACGGCTACCTTGAGTTCTGCATGTATCACCGAAGCATGCGTCTATGTTGATTTTGACAGTCTTCAATATGCATGTGCTACATGGGTCACTCAATTCCAGGATCCGGTGACGAATCAATGGTATGCGCAGGCTTATTCATGGGGCTATGGAACATTTTCATACCTGTGGACAAATGGTGATACAAATGATATTACTCCGATCGCTACGCCGAATGAATATGTCTGTGTTACTGCTACAAGTACATTCGGTTGTGTTTCTTCAGCATGTGTGGATACATTCTTTAATCCATGTCAGGTCTATATTGATGTCAATTATTTCAATGGCGGTGCAATACTGACAGCTTCATCATGGTATGGTGGAGCTATCAATCAGGGATCTTTCATCTGGTCAAATGGTCAGCAGGGGAATATCCTTACAGTCACCCAGGAAGGAACGTATTGTGTGACATTTAATTCGTTCAACGGATGTTCCTCTACAGCATGCATTGATTTGGATTTTGGTATTACTGATTCCTGTGGTGTATATATTTCTACTGAACCAAATCCGGGTGGCGTATTGTATACGGCCAATGCATGGGGTGTACCTCCATTTATCTATCAGTGGTCTAATGGTGCAACCGGAGAAAGCCAGATCATCGATTTTGGAGATCCTAATGTGTGTGTCACTGTCACTGATGCAGTAGGATGTGTATCAAGCGCATGTTCGTATGACACGATCAATGGTGGCGTTAATGTCATTAGTGGTTTTGTATTTGCAGACAGTCTGTCTCATCTTGCCGCAAACGTGTTTTTATTCAATATGAATTCTAACGGCGAACCATTTCAATTGTTAGACTCAACCCGCGCAGGAGATTACGGCTATTATAGTTTCAGCAACCTGGCCAATGGTGCGTATTTAGTAAAATCCACACTTATTCCGGGCACTGTAGGATTTGCACAATATATTCCAACATATCACCTGAGCAGCACAACATGGGAAGATGCATCTCCTTCAATCATCCCGAATTGGCTCCCATATACGACAGATATCTTGATGAAACATATCACAGGTACTCCGGGCGGAGGTGTGATCGGTGGTGGTGTTCTGGATCCACATCATATCGTGGCCAGTGAAGGCAATGAACAACGTGAAATAATAGGCCTTCCTGATGTAGAGGTCATCTTAAAGAACGAAGCAGGCGAGTCGTTGGACTTCACGATCAGTGATGCTGATGGAAGTTTCAGATTCCCTGATCTTGCTTTCGGTACGTACAGGATCAGTTATGATATTCCGGGGATTCATTCACCGGATGTTTGGGTGACAATCACACAGGAAGATCCGGAAAGACTACAAGTGACATTGATTGTCAACCAGGGAACAACATCGGTTGATCAACCAGTTGCACAGGAATTACAATTGTATCCTAATCCTGCAAAAAATGAAATAAATATTAAAATGCCTGTCCTTCAAGCGACATATAATGTACAGATCGTCGATATGCAAGGTCGGGTAGTATACAAAAGCAGCGCAAGGAGCTCCAATGGTATCCTCCCTGTTGAAGTAGGACAACTTTCATCCGGGCTTTTTCACATAAACCTCAAGGGTGAAAATCAAAACTACTACAGCCGGTTTTTAAAACTGGAATGACAGAGAGGATCTTTTTGATCTCTTTTTGAAAAAAGGGCTGCTAACTTGTCATTTAGAGGGAATGACTTGTTAGTAGCCTTTTCTACACATCCACAATGAAGATAGAAGAACGACTGATCAGGCAATGTATCCAGGGGGACAAGAAGTCCCAGATCCTTCTGTACGATCAATGCTACAGTTATATGATGTCCATCTGCATCAGGTATTGCAAAGACAGACAGGAGGCAGGTGCACGTCTCAACCTGGCTTTTCTGAAAGTTCTTCAGCACCTCCAGGATTTTGATCATACAGGTTCATTCAAAGGCTGGGTTTCAAAGATTACCCTGAGAAGTATTATCGATGAATTCCGTTCGCAACAAAAACATTACCAGGTACATGTTTACCAGGGACAAATAGTACAGGAACCATCATGGTCTAACGGGGAGTCCGGTCACTGGTCAGGTGAAATCGATATCGACCGCGTAATGTCGATGATACAGCAGCTCTCGCCGATTGACAGACAGGTATTCAATCTTTTCGCGATCGACGGATATACACACAAGGAAATAAGCACGATGTTGAATATTTCTGAAGGAACATCAAAATGGCACGTGCATGAAGCACGCAAGAAATTGAAAGAAAATTTATCAAAGGAATTTAAAACAGCATTGAAATGAACAATAGTTTCGATGATCAATTGCGGCAAAAATGGGAGGAGAAACATTTCCCTGTGGATGATCAACACAGGAATGAAATGATAAGCCTTCTTGAAACCAATCGTCGGAAGAAAGGAATCTTCTGGTGGTTTGGCGGTCTCGCTATCGCCGTAGCTGTCGTAGGAGGGATGTGGTATCTGGATAACCAAAATAAATTGCAAGTTCCTGTCTTGCCTCCTTCTGTTGCAACTGAAAAGAACAATGTTGATATTGCCCAATTACCAAAAACAAAAACAGATAATTCCAATATCCAATCTTCTGAACTAAAAACAGAGGAGTCAAAAACAACTACGGCGTCAACATCATCAAAGAAAATTGCTCAAAGCATAATCTCTGATCAAAAACCATCTGTTGAAAATGGTTCCTCAAATTCTAAACATCAGATAAAGAAATCATTAACCCAAATAAATAGTATTGCGAATACAAAGCAAAGATCAAAGACCGACAAAAAACAAAGTCTAAAGATTGATATTCAGCAGAGTCCAAAGGTTTCGAAAAAAGAAAATATATTTCCTGCGGCGCCAAATGTGACAAATAATGGTGTGATCGTCATTCCGAATACTTCGCCTGCTATTGTATCCAAAGCTGTCGGTGTCACTGTGATACCTGATGATGTAGAATTTATGCCGGCTGATGCACCAACACATCATTATACTTTTGTGCCCACACCTTTGGAATCAATTTTCTTTTCAGAAGTCAGGGACCAATCTTCTCTTGCGTTCAGCATCAAGCCTTCCTGTTCATATTTTCATTCCTTCAACTTATTTGCTGAAGCGGGTATAGGTTATATCCCTGGATTGAAAAACGCTTATACAGCTGGCTGGAACTTCAATGTCGGCGGTGGCGTAGGATATAAGGCAGGGGCAAAAACAAGCATCCTATTATCAGCAGGATATCTCCTGCAAAATGGCGGATTCAATTTCGAACGAACATCTACTGTGACACAGCAGGATTTTGGAATACGGAGCAATTTCAATACACTTCAGCCTGACAAGCTTCATTTTATTTATTCAAAGCTTGGCCTGCAGTATGAAGTAAAACGAAATATATTTTCGCTCTATGGTGGCATCCAATATCTGTATGGTGCCCAGGGCACGATCGTCATCAGGACAGTGGATCAGTTTGCTTCGGTACCTCTATCATCTCAGTATGCATGGTTGAGTACAGATGGCATGCAAAAATTACTTTTCAACAGTGAAATTTTGTATGGGTACAGGATCACGCCACGAATCAATATCAGGTCAGGATTGAAATATTACTTTACGTCAATTGAAAAGCAAGACCCCGCATTGACCGCAGAAGGATATTCATGGAAAGGAAACTTTTCATCCTTCACCCCATCCTTCACCATCAATTATATTTTTTATGGTAAACGTTAAAAAAATAATTCAACTCGCATTGTTCGCTTCTCTTGTTTGGGCTGGCTGTGTGAAGGATCCGCAGGATATACCCTCTGGGTTTATGGCTAATCCCGTTTTCGGTTTCTCCGGTTTGTTCGATGGGCAACCATTAATTTTAGACGCTGGTACTGATGGTTGGACCGTGCAACCGCTGGTCGTTGTAGAAGACTCTTCAATTGTTTATACATCCATATTCAGTAAAAATGGATGCACGCAACAATGCAAGCCTTCATGGGAGTTCAGATTTTATGGAGCACAGCCTTCAACTTCAAATCCTGAAGCAGATTTTTTACAAACGATAAAGAACGGATCAAAAGAGTTCGTTCTTTCTCACAAGGAAAGGGATAGTTTTGAAATTACACTGAATACACAATCAGGTTTATTCATGAATGGCTATAGCTACTGGGAAAATCAAAATGGTTCAGTCACGACGATGAATGAGCAATTTCAGGATGTGGTAGGTTACGGACAATTTTTAAATGTTTGTTTTCAGTCGCTGGCATTTACAGGTTGCCAATACAATCAGTGTATTTATTTTAATCCTTCTACATTGATTCCATGCCTGGCTTCTATCCAGGGCAAATATGAAGATTCGACAACAATAAGTTTGACATTAAAACCTGAAAGTGGTACGCCTCCTTTCCAGATTGAGTGGTTTGGTGGGACGAATACATCCAGCATACTCCTGCATCATGAAGAGAGTAAA
>JBDUAU010000068.1:0-2477 GCA_040004485.1 Saprospiraceae bacterium | reverse complement strand
CTTCTGGAAAGGAGTATTTTGTACACGTCAGTGGACTCACCGAAAAAGTCAAAGAAAACGATAACGTTAGCTTTGATCTCATCGAAGGAAGAAAAGGACTAAATGCCGTAAATGTCAGAAAAGCATAAGCACGCAGTAAGTTATTTCTTTTGAATTCTAAAGAGAAACCCCGCCACAAGCGGGGTTTTTTGTTTTTACCTCCTACCCTGTGATGCTTCGAAATGCTCTACTCATCCTTATGCTGGAGCAACCGGAGGGTCCAGAAAAAAGACCAGATCTTTTATTTTATATCATATGCAAGCTGGATTCCCAGAAAACTGAGGCGACCATTTGCATCTACAGCAATTGTAGGTCTAAATATTTTTGAAAGCGAATATTCATACTCAGGCTGAATGGAGAACTTACCCTTTCCCAATTTAAATTCATATCCCAAACCTATATTGGTAACCAACCACGTTTTTTGAAAATCAAAATAATATTCATCAGGACCACGCTTTTCATGTATATATCCACTTTCGTTGAGTATCACATATCCTGAATTTATCAAAAGTCGCTGGGCTGTCAATCCAAACTTAAAGAAGAAATGGTTTAACTTGTCCGGACTGTTCAGTTTTAATTTGACTCGCACAGGAAGACCGATAAATAAATCGGAATAGTTGAAATCCCAATATGAATTGAAAATAAGGGCCATTCCATTTTCCACATCACCAGGAAACTGTGGTGAATAATCCCTGTATTTTAATTTAACATCGTGAAGAATTAATCCGGTAATAAATTGGGTCTTCGGACTAAGATTAATCAATACATCACCACTGAATAAATAATTAATTCCTGAATGATTATTCGCAACTAACTTAGAATTGAATGCAGCATTGCCAAGTTGAGGCGTAAAGGAAAACCCAAAATGGATATTTTTCGATGTCCCCTGACCAGATGTTAAACCTGAAAACAAACACCAGAAGAGAATTGGGAATGCGATTTTCATTTTCGAAATTTGGTTTCCAAAAATAGCAATTATTCGCACGGAGATTCTTTCCGTAGTCTTGTTTCAAGTTTCTAAAAAATGAAAATTTCTGCTTTTAAACCTAAAAAAACAGGGTGTGCTCCATCATATACCCACAAGGAACTCTCATCTGCGGAGTTGATCAGATCTCTGATCGAATATTCAATTTCGGGCCCGACTCGAATGTGATTATGAGCACCTAGCCCAAAGTTATGTTGAGCACCAAGGCATAAAAATAGTTGTGTTTTATTATACGTATTCATGAATTCCTCCTTAATTGGTTCATGCAGATAACCTGATTCATTGATCACTAATTGATCATCAACTTTCAACATTCGACGTAGCAGAACAGAAGTATTTAGTAACCATCCGTTTTCTTTAGTGCTCAGGGCCATAATTACTCCGGCATCAAAACCTATCGAAAAATAATTTGCTTCAAATTGCTCATAGGATCGGGTTTTATCCCACTGGCCATTTATTACATCAGCAGGCCATTGCAGGTGATGGGATCGTTGTATCAATTCAGCCCGTTGGAGATGAATGCCAGTCTCAAGGTTTATTCGCTCCGACATGCGCGTATCAAGTTGCGCCCCAATTGAATATCCAAATCCGGCTTTGCCTTCTCCACTATTACCACCATTCCACAAACTGCTCATCTGCGGAGTAAAAGATACACCGAATTGAAACGATTTTTGAGTAGTTTGCTCATGAAGGATACTTTCAGCACTTTGACCTTGAACAGACCCAATCGTAATGAAAATGAGGAAGACAAGAAAGATTAGCTTCATTTCAAAAAAATTAAGACTTTAAATCTACTGTTTCTCACCCTGATTTCCATCTTTGCAGAAGTTTAACGGACTCATAAATTTTCTTAAGACATTTTAAGAAACCGACCCGGTAAGCCCCTCGTCATAGAAGTAATAAAACACAACTACCATGAAAAACCTGCTCCTTCTTACGATCGCACTCGCGATGATGAGTGCTTGCGCATCTGCCGACAAAATGCTCGAACGCGGTGACTATGACGGCCTCATCAACCTCGCTACAAAGAAACTCTCCGGAAAAAAGAAAAAAGATGAATACGTCATCGCACTTGAAAAAGGCTTTGAAAAAGTCACAAAAAGCAATATGGCGACGATCGAATCGCTTAAGAATTCCGACCGACCTGAGGATTGGGAAGACATCATGGACATAGCCCGTGATATCGACAGGAGACAGGAGAAGATCGAACCATTCCTCCCCCTGATCAGTGTATCCGGTTATCATGCAAAATTTACATTCGTGCATACGGATCAGATTCTCTCCGAAGCTAAAATCACTGCTGTCAATCTGTACGAAAAACGACTTGATGATATGGTGAATGCCGCACGGAAAGGAAATAAGAAACAGGCACGTCAGGCTTTCAATCTGATAGATCATATCTGTTCGATCACTGACAAATACTACAAACCCGAATTGCGCGATGAAATGTGGG
>JBDUAU010000522.1:0-2478 GCA_040004485.1 Saprospiraceae bacterium | reverse complement strand
CCAATTTATAAACTTCCATAGCCTCCTGGTAAAATTTTGAATTCTTATCCGTGCTGAATGGATAAGAAGGGAGAGGTGGAAATTGATGCGCACTATCCAGAGTCATTGGCCTGATCTTATTCCAGTTTGGTTCAACACCTTCTATGTAAGCTGGTGGTGTTGGTTGCCAACGACCTTGTTCATTTGTCACTGTATATTTCGGGAAGCTACGTGTCTGTGCATAATTATCTTTTTTTGACCATGCAAGAATATGATCAGATACAGTTTTTCCATACGATTTAGAAGCTTCGAATACATCATCTGGTACACCATCAGCTTTTAGTTTCGCATAGAGTTCAGTTCGAAATTCTTCAACTTCTGCTTCAGAAAAAATGAGCGCTTTCGATACGTTAATATAAGCTTCAAGACCTGCAATATCAAAATTGACAGGTTGATCTTTAGGTGGCTCAGGCACTTCAGTCAATCCATTCAACTGGCCTGCCAGGCTTTTGTATTTTTTAGGGCTGTCATAACGGAATGCTTCATATGCCGCTATATTTGAATAGGCATAAATACGCGCAGCAACGACAGGTGAAAAGATATCATGCACGATGACTTCCGTTGTCTTTTTTACTGCGTCATGCAGATATTCGGTCTTGCCACACATTTTGGCATCAAAGGGAGTGTTTTTGCAACCTGGAATGACAAAGGTTAGGATAATGAGGGATAAATAAAATCCTGACTTCATTTTGGAAAATTGATTTAGCTATAAAGGTAGAAAAAAAGAGCCTTCACACAGGTATGAATGCCTAAATTCGGTTCTGGAGTGTCAGCAAATTCAAATTCTAAGCAAATTCTAATGTTAGCACAAGTTCTTGTACGAAATGATAAGCCTGGAAATTCTTTCGAGTTGCGGGAAGTTCCTATTCCGCAATTGAATCCTGGCCAGGTGCGGATCAAAGTAATCGCTTTTGGGCTCAACTACGCTGATGTCATGGCTCGCCACGGTCAATATCGTGAATGTCCTCCTTTGCCTGCCATTATTGGTTACGATGTTGAAGGTTTGATTGATGAAGTAGCATCCGGTATTACAGAATTCAAAAAAGGAGATCGGGTCTTTGCTTTGACACGATTTGGAGGTTATGCGCAGTATGCCTGTACAAATGTTGAAGCTGTCGGACATCTGGCTGCAGATGCACCCATTGGTGAAGGAGCAGCGTTGGCCACACAATGTATCACTGCTTATCACGCAGCGATTCATTGTCAGACATTGATGAAAGGAGAAAAAATTTTAATTCATGCTGCGGCAGGAGGTTTAGGAACAGCTTTAATACAAATAGCATTATGGAAAGGATGTATCGTGATAGGTGTAGCAGGTGGTAAAGAAAAATCTGAGTATTTGAAAAATCTGGGTGTTCAACATGTCGTCGATCATCATACCACATCTCATCTTGACTATGTCAGAGATCATCTCGATGGAAGGGTAGATGTAGTGTTTGATAATCTTGGAGGATCTTCAGTCAAACAGGGCAAATCTATTTTAGCTCGCGGTGGGCGAATTATTACGCTTGGGGCCGCATCGATCAGTGGCAAAAAAAGCAAGTTAAGTCTTGTGAAACTGGTGCTTGGCTTTGGTTTCTTTTCTCCCATAGCATACCTCACAAAATCGCAAAGTCTGATCGGTGTCAATATGCTGAAGATCGCCGATCATCGCAGGGATATCATTGCCCATGAATTCGGAGAAGTGCAAAAGCTGTATGAAGATGGAATCTTAAAACCACATGTAGGAAAAGTATTCGAGTATACACAGCTTGCAGATGCCCATACATTCGTTGAGGATAGGCATTCAATTGGGAAGGTTGTGGTGAAGTGGGAGTGACCCCTCAATCCCCTGTAGGGGACACTTGTCGTAATGATTGAAACTTAGAGAAAGATGATGAATCAAATATTTAATAATTCATCATTTTTACTTTTCCTTCTTTATTCGTAGTTCTCAATTCTATATTCACGATTTTGATCTTCATTACTTATTCAACATTTTTTTGACAAAAGTGATCTGCCCGATATGATAAATATCATGTTGCAAGGCACTGCCACTACTTTAATCTCACTCTTCTCACTCCTCTCACTTCTCTCACTCCCTTCAATATCCTCTATTAATCCCACGCTCCACCGCCGGCACTCCTTCTTCCATCCACTTCGGCATCGGTGCTCCTTTGAGATAATGATCAAAAAATTGTGACATCCGGATCTGAAAATCTTTCCTGTTCTGCCACTTCACCGGCCAGTGCGGCTCTCCACGATAATTCAATAACCATGCTTTTTTTCCTAATCTTCTCAGTGCACTATAAAATTCAATTCCCTGTTCAAAAGGAACCGCCGAATCTTCATCATTGTGAAGTATGAGTAAGGGTGTTGTGACTTTATCAATATTGAATAATGCAGAGTTTGAGATGTAAGCCTGCGGATCTTCCCACAATGTTTTGCCAATTCTGCTTT
>JBDUAU010000132.1:0-2481 GCA_040004485.1 Saprospiraceae bacterium | reverse complement strand
CGAGTGACGAGTTAAAAATTAATTTGCGTTAATTTGCGAAATTTGCGGCAATAATATGTGAGTGGTGAGTTAAGCGGAAGTGATAAATCCAATGCTTCGACCAGCGTGACACAACCTTATGCGACAGCTCAGCAACCATCGAAAATCCAAAATCGAAAATATCTTATGCCTTACATCGAAACCCATAACTCCATCCCCGGCATCCGCGGATTGATGCAATTCAGACCTGATATTGCATTAGCATTAAATCAATTGGCTCAGGTGGTATTGGCGGATGAAGCCTCCTTGTCAAAAAGTGAAAGAGAGTTGATCGCAACTTTTGTTTCATCGGGCAATGAATGCAAATTTTGCATGACATCTCATGCTGCTATTGTTTCTCATCTTCCGGAATTCGGCTATGATATCATTGAAGCTGTACGAAATGATTACATGTCAGCTCCAATATCAGACAAACTAAAAGCTCTCCTCCATATCGCTGACAAAGTGCGTGTGAGCGGTCGGAATGTATCAGAATCAGATGTTGCCGCCGCCAGGCAACAAGGTGCCTCTGACCTGGATATACATGATACCGTTTTGATTGCGGCGATGTTCTGCATGATGAACCGGTACGTAGATGGCCTGGGCGCTACCACTCCTGATGACCCGGAATTCTATGCTATCGTTGGCAAACAAAGAGCAGCGGAAGGATATCTGACGAAGTCGGTGCTGGTGAAGGATTAAAGCAGAGAGCAGAGGGCATAGGGCAGAGAGCATAGAGCAGAGGTGCAAAATCAAATTTGCGTGAATTAGCGTAATTAGCGGCTATAAAACAATAGGCAATTGGCAATTGGCAAAATCAAATTTGCGTGAATTAGCGTAATTAGAGGCTGTAAAACAATAATTATAGGACATATTCAGCTCAACGATGATCACGGTATACAAATGAAGGAAGCGAATAGAATAGAATAGAATAGAATTTTATGACGATTGATTCAAAAATCTGGGTGCGGGTAGCGTTGGTTAATTTAAGTATTGTCGCGACGTTAGGAACCATCATGCGCTATAAAATCGGCTTTGCATTTCCATATCTCGATCAAAAATATCTGCAGGAAGCACATTCTCATTTTGCATTTACGGGCTGGATCACCCATTCTTTGTATTTCCTTATTGTGATCCTGTTTCGAAACAATCTTCCCGGTATCAGGGTGAAAATCTATCAAAGGTTGATTTTGATCAATTTGCTCTGCGCCTATGGTATGCTGATTTCATTTTTATGCCAGGGCTATGGTCCTGTGTCGATATTCATTTCCTTACTTTCGATTTTGACGGGGTACGTGTTTGCTTTTTTTGGGATAAAAGATGCAGCCCGTCTATCGCCTGATCACCCGGCTAAAAATTGGATCAAAGCAGCCCTCTTTTTTAGCATACTGTCGACCTTTGGCACCTTTGCATTAGCCTATATGGCGACATCTACTTCATTTAATGAGACCGCTTATTTAGGTTCTGTTTATTTCTTCCTGCATTTTCAATACAACGGTTGGTTTTTATTTGGTTGCATGGCCCTTTTCATGGACAGGATAAAGAACATTATTTCTGCTCCTGCTCAGGTGCGGTACAGCTTTTGGCTGTTTTTTTTAGCGGGTATTCCGGCTTACTTTTTATCTACACTTTGGGCGAATCTCCCGCTGTGGTTATATGTTTTTGTTGTCCTTGCCGCTTTCCTACAGGTTATCGGATGGGGAATGATCATACGTATGTTAAAACCGGTTTTTGATCAACTAAAATTGCTTTTCCAGAAACCTGCACTGATCCTAATCCTGATCATTGCCCTTGCCTTTACGTTCAAGCTTTTTCTTCAACTTGGATCAACTGTTCCGGCTATCAGTAATTTAGCTTTTGGTTTCAGGCCAATCGTCATAGCCTATCTGCATCTTGTACTTCTCCTTATCGTGTCTATGTTTTTACTGACGTTCATGTATAGTTCTGCCGTACTGCATCAAACCAAAAAAACAAGAGTCCCACTCTTAGCTTTTGCTTCAGGTGTCATCCTCAATGAAATTGTCCTGGCTACACAGGGTATCGGAGCATTCAGCTACACTGTTATTCCCTTTGCAAATGAAATATTATTTGTCATTGCTTTGATTTTGTTGATCAGTTCCTTGTTTCTCACAGCAGCACAATTTAAAGCCGGACAGGATTGATATAAATCATCTCTTTCGATGATTTGGCTCATAAAAAAGCAAGAGAAAAGAATGGTTATTTGCTAATAAAAATTATAATTATGCAAAAACCAGCTCTTTTATTCACGCTTTGCCTATTGTACGTATTGGTAGGCTGTAATCAACCTGCTCAAAATCAATCTGCGACGACACCAACCGGTGACACAAAGGAAGTCGTAGGTCAGTCAGGGGTGAAAGATGAAACTTCCAGTCCGAATGTTGTCCAGATCGCAGTCGGTAGCAAGGACCATTCAACCCTGGTGACAGCGCTCAAAGCTGCATC
>JBDUAU010000039.1:0-2483 GCA_040004485.1 Saprospiraceae bacterium | reverse complement strand
TCCAAAGAAGAATACGGTTTTATTGTGGATGAGTTCTGGCAGGTTTGATGGATTGGAATTGGGGGAAATAGCAGAGAAAATAGATGTATCCACCGGCATCTAAGTGATTTATAAACGGAGTCCACAGATTTCAAACTTGACAGTGTGGCACACTTAGGTGTGCCACACCTAAGTGTGCCACACTGTCGTAACGTATTGATAATCTGTGGCTACAGATAGTTATGCACATAACCTTGTGGAAAACAATTTTGGATACATTTTCAGGATCAAAATCTGATCAATTCGATAGTTTATTTATGATTTCATCCATTGATAATGCCGCGTCAAGTGTATAGTCTCCAACTGCAGTCCTTCTGAGGGCCGACAGATGTGCACCACAGCCTAATATCACTCCGATATCATGCGCCAGTGATCGAACATAGAAACCACTTCCTGAATGAACTTCAATCGTGATTTTTGAATCCTGGTAATCAATGATGTTGATGGAATGTACAACCACATTACGAAGTTCCAATTTTACTTCTTTACCTGCCCGTGCAAGTTCATATAATGGCTTACCATCTTTTTTAATTGCAGAATATGCTGGAGGCAATTGCTGGATATTACCTATAAATTTTTGAAAAAGAGTATTAAGATTTTCAATAGTGAGTGCTGGAACTTCTTTTGTAAAAACAACTTTTCCTTCCGCATCATAGGTATCTGTTTCAACACCAAGTGTAATTTCTCCTGCGTATTTTTTATCGAGTCCCTGCAGGTGATGCAATTGTTTTGTCCATACACCTGTACAGACAATGAGCAGACCTGTTGCCATAGGATCAAGTGTACCTGAATGGCCTATTTTAAATTTCTTCAGATTATATTTTCGCCTGACCAGGTTTTTGATTTTATTGACAGCGTCAAAAGACGTCCAACCCTGAGGTTTGTCTACTAGTAAAAGTGCACCTGAAACAAGTTCACCTGATTCAAGAGATTGAAGAATAGGAAGCATAGAGTTATGATCAGGTTGTCCACACCCAAAGGCGAAGTATAATGGCGATAATGCCAATAAGCAAACAGTAAATGCCGAAATAACTCAGCTTTGCTCTTTTTACGATCGTGACCATCCATTTGCAGGCGATGACACCGGCGATGAATGAAAATATAAATCCAATAGCCAATGGTATCGGCTTTGTACTATCCGAAGCAATCGTGCCATCCATCGCATCCTTTGCTATTTTTCCGAAAATAAGAGGAATGACCATAAGAAATGAAAACTGAGCTACTTCTCTTCGATCAATTCCCAATGCTACTCCCGTAGTGATGGTTGACCCTGATCTGGATAGCCCGGGAATGATAGCAATCGCCTGAACAATACCCATAATCAATGCCCTAACGGGTGTCAGTGGTTTTTCTGTTGACAACATCCGATCAGATATCAGCAGCAGAATACCTGTAACACACAAAAATATCGAGACAAGAATAATCTGCCGTTCAAACATTTCATTGATCTGAGATTCAAAAGCAACACCGACTATCACTGCAGGAATCATGGACAAAATGATCATCCAGATGTATCGACGCCCCTCAGGTTTATAAAAATTCTTAAGCACATTCCAGATATATTCCCTGAACACCCACAGTGTAGCCAAGGCTGTACCGAAGTGAAGGATGATGGTCATCATAAAACTCTCTGAAGCGGTAGACGTATCACCAAAAAGCCATTTGGCTAGTTCAAGGTGGCCGCTGCTGCTGACTGGTAAAAATTCAGTAAACCCCTGGATAATGCCAAGGATAATGGCTTCAATGTAATCTCTCATCTGAAGGATGCAGGGTTATTTCTTGAAGATGGCGTAAATCTCTGTTGCAAGACCCGCCAGGATTATGATAGGTGCAAGGGTGATGCGGCGAAAACTGTAGATGACACTTTCATCCCATTGATTAGGATCCTTCATTGAGCCACCCAACATAAGGATCATCCCCAATGCAATCAGCCCAACTCCAATAGCCATATACATATAATTGTCCTTCGAAAAAAGCAAAGGAAAACTGGCCTGAGGCTTTACAAATGTTCTTCTTTGCGATGCACCGGCAACAGGCTTATTGACCGTGACTTTCTTTTTGATAGGTTTTGGATCCTGACTCATATGGTATATATAAGAAAAGCCAAAGATATATTTATCCAGTGTAATGATCGCCTCCTCATGATTAATTAAGGATTTTTAAGGTTAACGCCTAATTGTCATTGTCTCCGGATGCTAAATGAAATAATCTAATTTTGTCGGCGTTTTTGAGCATTAAACCTTATTTCACCTTGTCCATCAAAGTCTCTCACCTTACAAAACTTTTCGGCACTCAGATAGCTGTGGATGATGTCTCTTTTCAGGTTGAAAAGGGCGAAATCCTTGGCTTTTTAGGACCTAACGGAGCAGGCAAGACCACGACGATGCGGATGATCAGCGGTTATCTTACAGCTGATGAAGGTGAAATCCTGGTCAATGGCACTC
>JBDUAU010000212.1:0-2489 GCA_040004485.1 Saprospiraceae bacterium | reverse complement strand
CAATCACCAGCTTAATATCATGGGTATAGAAATATACTGCGCCAACAAAAATAAATACAACGGGTATCAACCATGAAGCCACCTTGTCTGTAAACTTTTCAATAGGTGCCTGCTGACCTTCTGCTTCTTCTACTAAAGAAATGATACGGGAGAAGACGGTATCTTTTCCGGCTTTTGTCATTTGAATATCCAGGGCGCCAATTTCAAGAATGGTACCCGCAAATATGTCACTTCCTATGGCTTTTTCCTGAGGCAAACTCTCGCCGGTAATCGGAGCCTGGTTCACAGAACCTGTTCCACCGATGACTGTTCCATCCACCGGAATTTTTTCACCTGCTTTCACTAAAACAATATCATTAATTTTTAAATCAATGATGTCAATGGTTTTTTCTATACCCTCTTTTTTGACAATTGCAGTTTTTGGAACGGCGCCAATTAACGCCTTAATAGATGCTCTGGCCTTTTCAGTACTGGCACTTGCAATGTATTCTGCAATTAGAATAATCATCAACACCACTGAGCCTGCGAGATATTCTTTGCCAAGAACAGATATCACTACTGCAATAGTGATGAAAATTTCAGTACCAATTTTTCTTTCTTTAACTAAATCGATTATCGCTGCTTTTACTAATGAGTATAATCCAAAAGCCATTGTCACCAACAAAACAGGCAACGGGATAATAGTAAACCAAAATAAAAGGCTTGCTATGCCTACAGTAATAATGCGAACAATCTCCCAAAGAAACTGGCGTGAAAAAAATGCCTGAGAATAATTCATAGTCTTTTTAATTAAAATTTATAAATACGATATGTTAGTGATGAGATGAAAAAAACTTACTCTTCCACATTCTTCATGGCGCTTAGCAATGAATAGGCGCCTTTAACAACAATTTGCGAAGCATTACTATCAAAGCCATCAGGGAAATTTACTTCCACATAGCCATTTTCTTCAACCCCTTTTTTAATGGGTATCATTTTAAAGGTATATCCGTCATTGTCCTGTTTAGTTTGTACGAAAATAAAATCATTCCCTTCTGATTGAATAAAGGTAGCCACAGGCAAAGCAGCTACTGAATTGTTAGTGGTTTCAATCAGGGCCTTTGCATACATGCCTGGAAGGAGTGAGGCATCATTAATTTTTTCCAAATGACTTCGAACGGGAATGGTTCCATCGCTTCCCTTTTCTTTTCCTATTAAAAAAACACGCGCCTTTCTGTTGTATTCTGTTTCATTAGCTAAGGAAAAACGAATCGTTTGTCCAACTTTAATTTTCATTACATCTTTTTCGAATACATTTAATGCAAGAAGGATATCATCTTTGTTCACAATTTCAAACAATACATCTGTTGGGCTCACATATCTTCCTTTATTAATATTGCTGGCTGTTATATATCCACTGATAGGAGAATAGAGGTTGGTTGTTCTGGAAATTATCCCTGATTGTACAGTGTTCTTATTAATATTGATTAGCGCTAACTTCTGTTCAAGCCCCATGATTTTAGCTTTCATTACTTTTAAATCAGACGATATTTGCTGAAATGTTTTAGCAGCATTTACATCCTTCTTTCTTAGTTCTTCCTGTCGGGTATATTCTAACTCCAGGAATTCCAATTTCCCCTCGCTTTCTAAATACTCCTGTTGTATATCTATAAATTCAGGATTTTCAATGGTAGCCAGCATTTGCCCTTTATAAATGGCCTTGCCTGGCAAAAGGCCGGAGGTTCTTAAGTATCCTCCTAATGGGGCAGAAATAGAAACAACGTTTTGAGGGGGCACATCAAGGATACCATTGACTTTTATCAAATTACTGAGACTCCGCATTTCGATCTTGCCGGTTTGAATGTCAGCTACTTTAAATTGACTATTCGAAAGGATTACTTCGTCCGCAACTTTTATCACAGGCATTACCCCGGTGGCCTCTATGTCTTTTTTCTTACTGTTGCAAGATGTTATCATTAAACTGGAAATGAGAACGGTGCATGATATTTTTTTGATAAGATTCATTGTATAAATGCATTTTAAAGTGATGATGAATTTTTGCTTTCCGATCAGATCTTTGATAAGGATTAAGGGTTGATGGTAGAAGCAGATATTATCTGAATAGTCGATTTTGCAAATTTGATCCATTTGGTATTCACTATTTCTTCGTTGAGGCTTCGTTGCCGGGCTATTATTCCAACATTGACTTGCGCATTAGAAAATTTTGGCATCATGATAGTACCAATCATTAATAAAATAACCATTGCCGTATTTAATTGATTTTTCATATTTCTTGGTTTATTCCTTTCAAAAAGAGCATATAATACAGGCAAAACAATGAGTGTCAGGAAAGTGGCAGTTAATAGTCCACCAATCACAACAGTAGCTAAGGGTCGTTGTACTTCTGCACCCGATGAATTGGAAAGGGCCATTGGTAGAAATCCAAGTGAGGCTACGGCAGCTGTCATCAGGACAGGTCGTAACCTTACTTTTGTTCCTTTCAACACCCG
>JBDUAU010000248.1:0-8317 GCA_040004485.1 Saprospiraceae bacterium | reverse complement strand
GAGGCGATCACATATCTTGTACCTTCACTGAGATAATTTCCAAGGCTAACTTCAACAGGAAATTCCGAGCCATCCTTTCGGCATGCAAATAGATCCGTATTGATTCCTACAGGTCTGTCGTGGGGATTTAAATAATAATTATCCCTGATTTTTTCATGGTTCGAATGAAACCTGCCAGGAATCAAAAGTTCAATTTTTTGGCCCAATAATTCATCCTGCTCATATCCGAATTCTCTTAAAGCGAATGGATTGACTGCAATAATCCTACCCTGGCTATCCGAAATCAGGATGCAAATCGTAGAATATTTAAATAGGGCCTCAAAGTGATGTGAGTTCATACAGCGTCAATTAATCATCCATTGTTACCAGAAACTCTTACTAACAAAATTTCTGTAACAATGAATGATAAAATTCAATTTGGGTAACATTCGCAATGACCATTGAAAACCTTCTATCCTTCCTTTTCAGAAATTGAAACAACAAACCTTTTGCATTGGATCTGTACCTGATAAGAAAATATCAAAATCTTTCGATCATTGAAATAAATAATTATTGCATGATAACCTATGTGCTATCACTGTTCACAATTGTCTTTAGGTACTGGAAGAGGGAACAATACTATAAATTAAAAAAAACTCTAGTTCTATTTTTCAAAATAATCAACACCACAAACAGCCATCTCCTCTACATGATTTTTCATCTTATCCAATAAATATAGTCTTATTAAGCGAAAGTGCCAAATTTATCACCTCACATTCTCCTCCCATGATTTTGAAAAATCTACTTCCCGGGTCATTTCGCTTTCCATCATATTTTTAAAACTCTGGTAGTAAAACATAAACCATTTCCCATGCGTCGATTTGCGCAAGACAAAACTGGGCCTTGAATGCAGATCCATTTGAAAACCTGTCAGGGTTATAAATAAAACGCCATCTTCTGTATCCGGATCAATAAAAGTCATAATCGGATCAGGCAAATGATGAGTGATTTTAAATGTCACCCCAGCCGAAAGCGATTTTAACTTATGGAAAGCCAGCTGTAATTGTCCCTGGACATAAGCGATATCTGATGCCGCTCCTGCCTGCCGTTCAGGTGATACAAGCAATGCTTTACTTTCAGGATGGATCATGATGCATTCAAATTTTCCACCTTTCTGAATAAAAGAACGAAGTTTACTATAGTTGTAATTGATAAAACCATAACTGCACACCGCCTGCTGGCAAATCCGTTTGGCATCGGGAAGCCGACGCACCAATTCCTGATCATCCCATTCATCAAATATGATGATATCTGTGCGTTCCAGGATTTTTAGCTTTCCTGATACAAGTTCCCTGTCAGGCACTTTCAGTCCATCATTTGATACAGCGTAGATCTCAATCGGTTTCTCTACATTCTTGAATGAATAACTCCCCAGCGAAACAAATGAAAATTCAGTCTTCCCCGAAATACTATCGATTACATTTCTGGACAACAATACAGAACCTGCGATTGCAATTGATTCGATGCGTGAGGCAACATTGAGTGGGTGACCATAGACGAGATTACTGTCTCCTCTAATCTCTCCGATATGAATACCTATACGTACCGGCACTACGGGTTCTTCGCGGAATATTTGCTGTAAGGCAATGGCGCATTGTACACAAGACGATGCGCTTGTAAAATAACTCAGGCTTCCGTCGCCTATCACTTCCTGCACCACACCTTTATATTCTTCGATAAGCTCTACGATGGTATTTTTATGTTTCACCTTGAGCTTTGAAGCCAATGCATCATTCTCTTCGGAGATCGAAGTGTACCCGGCAATATCGGTATACATGACGGCGACTAGTTTTTGCATTTTATTTTCTTACTATTGATGACGAAGCTATGAAAAAAGCAGGGGGCAGGGAGCAGGGGGCAGGGGGCAGGGAGCAGGGAGCAGGGAGCAGGGGGCAGGGAGCAGGGGGCAGGGAGCAGGGAGCATTGATTACTTCTCATCCAACCAACATTACTCATTAAGTGAATCTGAATATTTTTGTATCCGTTTACTGTGAATATATAGTCGATAATATGTAGACTCCTTAAATTCTTTCCCAATCAATTTTTTAATTTCAAGAATAACCAGAATATTGGCTGCTTCAAAACATTCTCTTTTGGAAACTCTTAAAAGCATCCGTTGTTCACCCACCATATTTGTCCCTGTACTCTCAGCAATGTTATTTGGGATGCTCATCCCTACGCCTCGAAGCTGATCTACAAACCTCCAAAGTTTTTTCTCTTCAAGTTCATCTGCCAGATCAAGGAGCATAATCGAAATCCGGATAGCTTCTTTCCAAATTTCAAGATCTTCAAATCTGAAATACATTGACATACCCTATAGATTTTATTATGAAAAAATTTCTACATCTATATGTCTCGAGTACATTACTATATGACCAGTTTTTCTGAATTTTTTTATTACAATTGAACTTTTTACTGTTTTTGATTGCACCCTGCACCCTGCACCCTGCACCCTGCACCCTGCACCCTGCTCCCTGCACCCTGCACCCTGCACCCTGCACCCTGCTCCCTGCTCCCTGCTCCCTGCTCCCTGCCCCATGCCCCATGTCCCATGTCCCCTGCCCTTTCCGTTATTCTTTGAGGCAATCGGGGTATTTTCCTCATCACGAAACCCCGTTCTTTGCACCATAAATATTTAAATCATGCGACTTCTATCTTTTTCATTGAAAATCATCCTTTTTGCGCTGATCCCTTTCCTGGCTATGACAAGCTGCAAAGATCAGACTGTGGTACCGGATACTGCTAAAATCTCCGGAACCGTCACGATCACCAATACAGACCTATGGGCGACCTGGAAGGACAGCGGCGTTGTGGAACTGGTGATATTCCCTGCTTTCAGCCTCAACCCTCCGGCAGGATGGGGAGATGTACCTGATGACTTCTTTGGCCCCGGTGTCCCTGGCGGTCGATTTGCTTTAGGTGCTCCATCCAATGCTCAAAATCCAATCGTTGTACCTTATTCACCGAACATATCGGGTTTTAAATACGAATTGAACGTCGATCCAGGCACATACTCTGCACTTGCACTTGGCTTCAGACATAATCGCATCACCGACCCTAGTCTGAAAACTGCAACACTTGGTGTTTATTGGGATCATCCTACAGAAGTTAGTCATGGTATCGTCATCAAAGCGGATGTAGGCGGTGGACAAATCGTTACATTTTTCAATGATCCGGCTCCGACTACGTTTACTGTTGCGAAAGGTGACAAAGTGACGTTTGACTTCACAGCAGACTTTTCTTTTGTATCACAGTGGTATCATTGATCTGTAAGTACTTTTTTTTCATTTGCTCTCTCCTTTATGTTCAAAGCCTGGATGCGCAATGGTCGTTAAGCGGCCGTGTGATTGATGGCACCTCCGGAGAAGGCCTTGGGTATGTCAATATTCGCATTGACAGTACAACCCTGGGTACGACAAGTGATCAGAAAGGAAACTTTCATCTTGAAAGTTTATCAAAGACACAATACAATCTCACATTTTCAATGATTGGTTTTAAAACCGGTCATTTGACGAGTGTATCTTCAGGCAGCATTCCCGTCAGGATGGAAATGCTGCCTGAAATTTATCAGGCTGGAGACGTCGTTATTTCTGCTTCAAGGAAAACTCAAAGTCTATCGTTAGCCCCGGCAAGCGTCGGTATCATCACCCAATCTCAATTAAAGGAGTCTGATGTTAAATCATTCGACAACGCATTTCAAAATATCAATGGAATCCAGGTCACGCATTCCAGTGGTTCGAATGTACAGGCACTATCCATTCGCGGTGCATCAGAAGTAGCCGGTGGAGGTATTGGCAACAGAGTTCTATTACTCTTGGACGGAAGGCCTGCTATCACACCGGAATCAGGAGGAGCATTATGGAATCTTGTACCCCTGGGTGCTGTCGAACGTATCGAAGTGATCAAAGGGGCCTATTCATCTCTTTTCGGATCAAGTGCCATGGGAGGCGTAGTCAATGTCATCACAAAGAAACCGGATACTTTAGCGCATACAGATATAGGACTTCATTATGGTTTCTATAGCCGGGCTCCACTATATACAGGGTATGATCAGTACAATGATTTTCACGGGATAGATATTACCCATAGTTCTGGAATGCATAAATGGTCCTACCTGTTTAACCTCGCCACAAAAGCCAATGATGGTCACCGGGAGAACTCATCTTTTGAGACCTACAATGCTTATGGCAAATTGCTTTATGAATTTTCTCCCAACAGAAACATGCAGGTGTCGGCGATGTATAGCGATATCTTCAATGATACGCCCGCTACATGGTTAGACAGGACTCATGCGTATACTGTTGCCGCTTATCGGAAAGATGACACACAACATCGTCGTGAATGGAATGCAGATCTTCAGTATGTCGCATTTGCACAGGCTCATGTAAAGTATTCATCACGATTCTATTATTATTCCAATGTTTCTGATTTTGTATTTAATGGTGATCCTGCCAATGACAGTACCAATGTGAATATCGGATTACAATATATTGATAAAGAGAAAGTGTATGTAAGTCGTCTTGGACATGCTACACAGGTCGATGTCAGCCTTGGTTCACATCATTATTTGATCGGTGGCATTGAATTGCAAAGTGATTTTGTGGATGGACGACCGGACACCGTACTCTATGGCCGACACAACGCATGGAATGCCGGTGTATACATACAGGATCAGATCATGCTGGGGGATAAATTCATTCTGACTGCAGGTATACGCTATGATCAATATAAAATCACAAATGTATTTTCAGAAGGCAATATCAATCCTAAAGTTGCAGCCGTATATGAGCTGACAAAACATATTTCTTTCAGAGGTTTAGTGGCAAGAGCTTTTCGAAATCCGTCCATAGCTGAGCGATATATAAAATTTGAACAGGGAGGTGGCCTCTCGTTTAGGCCCAATCCCCTGTTACGCGCTGAAAAACTAACATTGAGTGCAGAAGCAGGAACCAAAATAAATGTCGCAGATAAATTTAAACTTGATATTGCTGTCTTCTATAACCAATACAAAGATTTGATTTCATATAAGCAGCGATCTGTGCCCGGTGAGCCTCTTGTGTTTGAAGTTGTCAATCTCAACAAAGCGTTGATGCAGGGATTTGAGATCAGTGCAGATTTTGCACCTTTTCATGGATTGCATATTCTGACCGGGTATACATATCTCGATGCAAAGGATAAATCAGACAACCGGTATAATGATGTATTGCCATACAAATCAAAACACACAGCATACTTTACCCTTTTGACAGGTTATAAAAATTTCCGTCTGTCTTTTAGTGCAAGATCAAGAAGTAAGATTGAAGAGGTATTTATTTATCCCGGCAGTGAACCTTCGGGATACATTATTTTAAGCAGCAAAGCAACCTATAAATTTTCACGACATTATTCCGCATACATCAGCATTGGAAACCTTGGCAATGTGCAATATGAAGAGATTGAGCGTTATCGGATGGAAGGAAGGAGCTTTACAGTTGGCGTTAATTTGTCACTTTAAGGAATTTTGGATTCAATGCCGTATTGATCGAAGAGCTGCCGTTTTCTTTCCTTCAAAATAAATGAGATGTCAAATAAAGTCTTCATTGATCCAAAAATAAGTCTTTTTGTGCAGGTGACTGATGATCTTATAATAAGGAGCGTTTATACTCCAAACGCATAGTACAATCTCATCTACATTCGCTTTATCTATCCATCAGGATACTTAAATAGATTAGGATATAAGATTCTGCGCAATCTGCGTAATCTGTGGTGATTTATACCTAATTTTGCTGTCCTTTGAATTCAATGATATAACCATGTCAAAATCAGTAGATTATATTGCCATTTTGATACAGTTCTGTGTAGGAGCTGGATTTGTGGTGACGACAATGCTGGTGACTCACCTGGTAGGGCCTAAGAGAAAGACAGCTGACAAGCTCGTGAATTTTGAAAGCGGGATTGAGAGCATCGGCAATGCCCGTTTGCCTTTTTCAATCAAATACTTCCTGACAGCTATCCTTTTCGTCATGTTTGATGTCGAAGTCATTTTTATGTACCCCTGGGCCGTCAATTTTAAGGCATTGGGCACAGTTGGCTTCGTAGAAATGGTGGTATTTATAGGAACACTTCTGCTGGGTTTTGTTTATATCATCAAGAAGGGCGCTTTGTCCTGGGATTAGTAGAAGTATAATTTAAAAGACATGAATAGCGATATAAAAATTGCAGAAGCCCCTCCCGGAATTGAAGGTCAGGGATATTTTGCCACATTACTTGAAAAAACGATTGGATTAGCTCGTGCCAACTCAATCTGGCCGCTTCCTTTCGCCACGTCCTGTTGTGGCATTGAATTCATGGCTACGATGGCTTCCAATTATGACCTTGCACGATTCGGATCCGAACGGATGAGCTTTTCTCCAAGACAAGCAGACCTCCTGATTGTCGCCGGAACGATTGCAAAAAAAATGGGTCCGGTTCTAAAACAGGTTTATCTCCAGATGGCTGAACCTCGCTGGGTACTTTCAGTCGGAGCCTGTGCCAGCAGTGGGGGCATATTCGATACCTATTCAGTATTACAGGGGATTGATCATATCATTCCTGTTGATGTCTATGTTCCCGGATGTCCTCCTCGCCCTGAACAGATCATTGATGGCATCATGAAGATCCAGGAGCTGGTCAAACATGAATCATTGCGCAGAAGGAATTCCCCGGAATACAAAGCGCTCCTTTCATCATACGGGATACAATAAGACATGGAGTTAGTCACCAACGAATACCTTCTGGAAAGATTGAAGACACAATTCGGAGATACGATCATCTCTGCAGAACTGCCTTACAATCTACTCACTCTGGTCATCGCTCCGTCCCGGATACTGGATATCTTGAAGTGGCTGAATACAGATGACATACTGAAATTCCGCTTTCTCACTGATATATGTGGAAGCCATTTTCCGGATTTTAAAGACAATGAATTGTGCGTGATCTATCATGTACAAAGCATGGAGAATAATGTACGTCTCCGGCTCAAAGCATTTCTGCCAATCAATAAACCTGAAATTGCTTCAGTTACCTCACTTTATAGCTCAGCTAATTGGATGGAACGTGAGACATATGATTATTATGGTGTCATCTTCACTGGTCATCCCAATCTGAAACGCATTTTGAATGTAGATGAGATGGATTATTTCCCATTGAGAAAAGAATATCCACTTGAGGATGGCACTCGAAGAGATAAAGAAGATCAATATTTTGGACGATAATCTTATGAGCGAACTAAGCATCCAGGAAAAAGAATTGAAAAATGCTCCTGCTTTGAATACAGGAGCGGATCATCATTCAGATTACATGACACTCAACCTGGGTCCGTCACATCCTGCTACGCATGGTGTGTTCCAGAATGTATTGACATTGGATGGAGAGATCATCGTGGATTCCGAACAGACCATCGGTTATATCCACCGTGCATTTGAAAAAATAGCCGAACGACGTCCTTATTACCAGATAACACCTTTGACTGACCGATTGAATTATTGCTCCTCACCAATCAATAATATGGGGTGGCACATGACGGTTGAAAAACTCATCGGTGTCGATATTCCTAAGCGCGCTCAATACATGAGAGTGATCATTATGGAATTGGCCAGGATAGCAGATCATCTTGTTTGTAACTCTGTGATCGGTGTGGATACAGGAGCCCTTACTGGTTTTACATATGTGTTCCAATGGCGTGAAAAGATATATGACATCTTCGAACAGATCTGTGGTGCGCGTCTTACCACAAATATTGGGCGTATTGGTGGATTAGAGCGTGATTTCAATCCTGAAGTGTATCGTCTTCTGAAAGCTTTCCTTTCTGAATTTCCTGCAAAGTTTACTGAATTCAGAAATCTGCTCGAACGAAATAGAATATTCTACGACAGGACAGTCGGTGCAGGACCAATTAGTGGAGAGCGTGCATTGAATTATGGCTTTACAGGACCTAATCTTCGTGCGACAGGAGTTGATTATGATGTGAGAGTGGCGAATCCCTACAGCTCTTACCAGGATTTTGATTTTTCAATTCCTATTGGAGAGAAAGGAGACACATATGATCGATTCATGGTACGTCAGGAGGAGATTGTTGAAAGCCTGAAAATTATTCAGCAGGCTATGGACAATATGCCGGAAGGAAAATATTTCGCAGATGTGCCTGAATTTTTTCTTCCTCCGAAAGAAGATGTATATACAAAAATGGAAGCCTTAATCTGGCATTTCAAAATCATCATGGGCGAAACCGAAATACCGAAAGGTGAGGTATATCACGCTG
>JBDUAU010000222.1:0-8349 GCA_040004485.1 Saprospiraceae bacterium | reverse complement strand
GTTAGGACAGTGTGGCACACTTAGGTGTGGCACACCTAAGTGTGCCACACTGTTGTTTTAATTTTCAACTACACAATTGGTCCCGGAACCGGCGCAGACCTGAGTTAATCCAGTCCCAACCGATGCAGAAAATCGTTAGCATACATTGTCTGCAGCGCATTGGTCGGAAGGATAGTCTGTCGCGCTGCTATCCATGCATCAACGGCGGGATCACCATACTTAGTCCGGACATTTACTGCATTGAGGTTGTTACATTGGCCCCAGTGTAAAGTATACTCAATACCCGCCGCATCAAGTGCCGGATAGAGTGCATTATAAAAATTATTTGTTTGCCCGGAGAGTGGCGCCGGAAACTCAATCGCACAGGTGACAGGATATTTTGTAAAAGCCAGCGTCGCTTTACTTTTTTTCACGTATCGAAATGTAATGATGCCCGGAAAGGGGGTCACACCGCAAAGTGGAATGATAATATCAGCCGCTGCAACCGCCTGGCTTACATCAATACCAATTTCAACACTCAGCGCTTTTCCCTTTGCAATAGACGTTCCGTCTTTGAAGGTGTAACCCGGAATACTCACAACATTATTTTCCTCCTTGTATTGTTTTTTTATCAGTTTATCCAGCCATTTCATGATCGTAGGGATCGTATGGGGGATGATGGAGCTCACCTTGCCGATGATATGCAGCACATCATTACTGGGACCAAAACTCGGATTGGATGTTGGTGGCATCTGAGGCGTAAATGCAACCTTTTCCATCACACTTACTACAGTCGTATCCAGTTTGTAAGGATTGACCAGTACAGAAAAATAATACGGATTCATCACCGGAAGCCCTAGGCCTGCAATGTTCGAAGGATCATTGAGAAAATTCCGAATCGTAACCCATGGAATATATTTCTGGCATCTCTTCAGGGCATAGATCGGTTCAGCTTTAATCAGTACCGCACAGATCACACCAAAGCTTCCAAAACTAACCAGTGCGGATTGAAAAATGGCATCATTATTTATTCTTGTAGCACCCGGAGCAAAGTTATTAATGAAGCTATCTGAAACGATCCTGTTATTTCCTTCCACCCAATAATGAAGTGTATCAGAAACCAGGATATGAAGGCCCTCCACGAAATCAGGCATGGAACCGAAAGTGAAAGATGATCCATGCGTACCCGTTGATATCGCTCCGACTATACTTTGACCATCGCTTGCACCAGAGGTCGACAGGGCAAGATTGCTCTGCTGCAGTTGAGTATTAATTTCCATCACTGAAGCGCCACATTGAGCAAGACAATATAGATTCCCCGCTATACCGGGTTCAACCTGAGCAGCAGGTAAGCCGGGTTCGATCATGTTTAAAGCATTGGCATTAATCAGATATCCTGTGGTCTGCTGAATATCTGACAGTGACCATCCTCCACCAAATACTTTTACCGGTTTTCCATTTGCGATGGCATCCCGAAGTACAGTCCTGATATTATTGAGCCCGCTATTCCACTTTGCAACAAATCCAATAGGTGTGCTTCCATCAGGGTTCCGGTTGTAGATCACATGATATTTCTCGACAGTGAACGAGATATTCTCGTGAAGATTTGTCCATTTGTAGTTGGTGTAAACAGGCATAATCGTGTGGAATTTGAAGTGTGAAGAGTGGTTGTGGTGTGTAGAAAATAGACTTATGAAGAACAGAAAAATGAAGATTAAATCATTGGCTGGGCGGAGGTACCGGTGCATCTTTTGCACAATCGAATTCAATACGAATAGGCATCACAATACCTAGTGAGATCACATTCAGGATCACAAAAGCTGCATTGGTCCTGACAGTGACCACGGCCAAACCATTGCCCTCACAATTTGTCAATTCGGTGTTCTTAAATTTTTTATCTTCTAATGCCCCCCAAAAAAAAGACCACGAAGTACACTTGTGGGGGTCGTGCAATTGAGCCACATTCCTGGGCATAATGACTGTTGAAGAAGAACAGGAACAAAAAACAATAACACAAATAATACTGAGTAGGATCGTACGCATCATAGTGGGTTTTTTTAATATTATAAATAATTGTTTGCTAAAACCGTCATACACAACTTGCCTCTGTGTATTTAGAAGTAAATTTTGTTACTCCTTTTTTCTGCTATTAAATATTACCTTTTACTGGTGCAGGTTGATTAAAATTTATTTGTCCTGCCTGGTAAAATATCGATCCCTTTATTTCCTGAAGATATTCATTCTTAAGAATATTACCAACCTTGACTCGTTGTGCATCTCCGGCCCAGTAGACCGAGGCCGGTCAACATGTAAATAGAATTATTAAAAGCAATTCCCCCTTTCAGGGTGTGCTCCTTTTCTTTCCAGTGGAAATATTGTAAAAAAAAACTCCTGGTGATAAATTACCAGTAACAATGGTGCAAGGACGGGTCATGCTTACATACAAAATACTTCGCCCTTCCATGTCAAACAATGAAATATCAACTGGTTCTGAAGAGCTGTTATTTAGTCTAATAAAGTCCTTAAATGGATTTGGAAAGATTACCACATCAGAAACATTTGGATTACTGTCTGTATTTGATGTTGTTTCTGCGAAAACATCTTTACAACTGGTATTTGAGTCAATAGAATTGCTAACTGTAAGGCATACTTTGAATACTCCTGTATGTTCATATTTATGTGACACATTGCTTTCAAAACCAAATGTACCATCACCAAAATCCCATCTCCAATTTGTCGGGGCATGATATGATAAATCAGTGAAATATTAATAAAGAATTTTGCCTCAGAACGTTCCGTTTTTTCGCTCCTGATATCTATTCCATCACAGGTGACATCTATGGATGTATCTTTATACATACCCAACAAAGATTTCGCTTGTATGGAAGCCATTCCAAATTCTAAGGGGCTTCCAAATGCATAATACTCCACTTTTTCTTTTTCCGGGTCTGTCAAACTTTCAATTCCAAATGCTTCCTGAGTGAAGCTATTTGGGGAGAAATGGATTTGATGATTACGAGAGATCCCGGAAATAATTTTGAGCTAAGAGTTAAAAAGCCCGAACCGCACGCACATAGTTATTGTTGGCCTTACTGTCCTGGAAGTAGTCGCCAGCTGAGAATTCCTGTACCCAAACGCTAAAGCCACCGGTCTCACTGGAACTCCAATAGTAGAGAAAGGAAAAACCACCAATTGCGCCACTATTTATATACATTTTATTCAATTCGTCCTTACTCGGTAAGTACCAATCACTATAGCCACCCAATACCAAATCATAGCAGATGCGGGCAGCTATTCCGGGTGTACTACAACCATTTACAATATCTGTGGTATTTTGATTCCCTGTTCCGAGGGCTATTCCTTCGGCCCCCGGAATATTTGTTCCAGAACAACCCCATGGTGCTCCTGTGCTTTGGTCGCTAACAGCAGCAATCAGACCATGAACTTGTCCTGCAATATAGCCGGGATCGCCGGACTGTAAGATATAAGCAACCTTTCCGCCGCCATAACTATTGCCAATAGCTAACAGTGGGGCTACAGGACCACCAATCATATTTCTCCAATCTACACCGCTATAGATTTCTATTTCACCTGCACCACAATTAGTGCAAAAAATTATAAGTCCCTGGGTTGGTGACGAAATAGCATTACGCTGTGCCATCGTCATCCGAGGTGGCAGGAAACCTTTGCTGGTACTGTTAGTCTCTAAAATGGCAGAAGCTGCGGGTGTTGTGGTTCCAATTCCAACAGCCTGCGCATTTGTACTGCCAACAAATGAAAGGGCAACAAAAAGAATGAAAAACATTTTCATAATACTCCGTTTTAGGTTTGGATTATTGATTTGTAAATAGTATTCATCTCGTTTTTATTTTGTGAGTTATCAGTAACTTTCCTATGCTTCAAGTTTTTGATTTTAATTGTAGATCTCGATCTGAAATCCATTGAGATCTTTGTTTCAATTCTAATTTACCCCCGGAAATTGATCGAATAATTGTCTTTGCGTGAGCGGCGGGACATTTTTTGTAAACGGTATGATGTGTTAGGCAATTCTCTGGACAGCTTGCCTTAACTTGCTGACTCTGCAATTAGTATTACCATAGATCCTGATGTCTTATCGGCTCCTCTTTCTAACTCTGTTTGTACTTGCTCTAATCAGCGAAGCAAACAGCCAATATAGGGACAGCGATTTTACTAAATACGCTACCACGGATGGCCTTTCAGATGGTTATGTGACTTCCATAGTGCAGGATAGCCTCGGTTACCTTTGGATCGGTACAGATGATGGTTTAAACCGGTTTGATGGAAATACATTTACAAATTTTCATTTTGATTCTCCCCCCGGTTTCCTTGCGGCATCGAAGATAAAGATGTTGAAAATGTTTGATCAAAATGTAGGCGCTATCACGACAAGAGGCTTTCAAATATTGGATCCCTATAAAATGGAGGAAAGGAATTTTTTCATTCCCGACTCTACTGCATTTGTAGCCACGCATAACTCCGCATGGGATGCGGTAAGAATGAAAAACGGCAAATTCGCTGTGACGACTTTTGCCGGCTTTTATGTGTTTAATGAGGATGGCTCACTACACTTCAGATATGATGCTTACGCGCTTAAGGATAGATCAAACCGTCGAATCTTATATGGAAGGCTGATTGTGCAATTGCCTTATCCGGATCTGCTCGTATATGTAGAAGAAACCGATCTCATGCATTATGATGCCCGGAATAATACATTTACACGAGTTGATTCTGCTTCGAAATGGGGAAGGATATTTTCAGAACCTATGAAAGCGATTCCCTTACACTGGATTTCAAAAAACCAAACTGGTGTATCCGAACAAATGTTCCTTTCTGCAACTGATAGTGTGATGCTTTACGATTGGAGTACTGACAAGAGGATCTATGCATCACTTCCTTTTCCATGGAGTCAGGAATTCACCTGGGCCAGCTCATTCAATAAACTGGATGACAGCACGTATGCATTAACGGGAGGATACAATGGTTTTTATCTTTTGCATTATGATAAAGCTAAAGGAGAATTACGATTTGATACTCAAAAAATCCTGCCTTGCTGCCAGATCAATTATGTATTTAAGGACAGAGATGCCAGGCTATGGGCGGGTACATCAGAAGGTGTATACAGGCAAATTAAAGCCAGGCCGTTTATTGAAAGGTTTTCCTGGCCATCGAATCACACCAATTTCGGATATACCGATGCATTGTTGTATAAAGGAAAATTATACGTGTCCAGGTATGGCAATGAAAGCGGGTTGATCATTGTCGATCAGAAGACGATGCAACTTGAAAAAGAGATTACTTTCTACAATACAGTTCAATGGAATCATATTTATTCAATTGCAATGTATCATCCTGACACACTGTGGTTGGGCACCGTAGAAGGTGTTATTTGGTATGCAATACAAACAGGAGATTATGCACCTGTCTATTATAATAAGTCCCAAAAACTGATTGTGCATGCAGACAACCTGGGAGGTATCGATCGCAAAGGAATAGCATGGATGATATATATACTGGGTGGTGTAGTGACAAGATACAATGTCGCCAGGCGATGTTTTCATATTATGACCGAGAATAGTGATCCACCGGTTCCCTTTGTTAAGATGAAACATCTCGTGTTTGATTCATTTGGTGATGTATGGATTGGAGGGCACGCATTAGCTCGCTGGAACAATACAAGTAATCAAATCGATACCATGATGGATTCGTATAGCGGGCCACTTTACTATAACGAAGACATCGTCACCATGTCTGGTGATCAATCTGGCTCTCTTTGGATACACAATGGTGAAAATGGATTGCTGCAATATAAAATCAAGGAAAAAAAATTTACCCACTTTGGTCTCAGGGATGGACTTCCTACAAACAATTTTAAAGCAATCAGCCCTGTCATAAATGATGTTTTGTTTTTACAATCCATGCGACATCTGACAAGATTTGATACAAAGACAAAAAAGATAGATGTTTTTGCAAAAGAAGATGATCTGCCCATTTCGAATAATTCTGCGAAAAAAATGTATTGGGACTCAGCTCGCCAGCAGATGTATGCATTTTACTATGATGAAGTTATTCGATTTCCTTTGAATCGCCCTGTATTGCCTTTTCATGCCGGTGATTTGCTGATTCAAAGCATTGTTATTGATCAGGCAGACACCCTCCTTCTGCCAAAGGACAACGTCGTCATAAAGAGTGGAAATCACAATCTGGCACTCGCTTACACGATCATTGACTTTGAGGAGGGGCCAGGCTATCAATTTGCCTACAAAATAGGCGAACAAAGTGAATGGATTCAAATAGGTCAACAACGAAGCATTTATCTTTCCAACCTTTCTCCTGGTGAAAAATTAATTATGATAAAAGCAACAGGCTTATCAGGGGAAGAAAAATCAGCGTCATTAAAAGTTAATATACGAGCCCCACTTTGGCAAAGGTCGTGGTTCATCATTATGGCAGGATTGGTGATGGCCACCTTACTTTACTTAATCAATCTGGGCAGAGAGCGAAGAATTAAAGAAAAGGCCACCCTGGATGGTATGTTAGCCGAGGCAGAGATGAAAGCATTACATGCACAGATGAATCCACATTTTATTTTCAATAGCCTTAATAGTATACGTGAGATGATCTTCAACAAGGAAACGCAGGATGCATCCCGCTATCTGAGTGATTTTGCCATCCTGATCAGGATGACATTGGATCAGTCAAGCCAGTCCTATGTCACACTCAATAGTACAATCGATTATTTAAAAAAATATGTCGAAATGGAAAAGATCCGTACGGACAATTTCAATATCCGGATGACTTGTGATGAGTTCATGGATGCCGATGAGATCGTATTGCCCCCTATGTTGATACAACCGTTTATTGAAAATGCCATATGGCATGGGATGAATGGTGACGGAAAACAATTGGAAATCTGTGTTACTTTTAAGCAGCAAGGTGACAATCTCATATGTATTATCGAAGACGACGGCGTGGGGATCCAAAAAAGTCTTGCAAAAAAGAAAAAATATCCTATTGGTTTTGAATCAGTAGGAATTTCAAACATTCAAAAACGAATCGATCTCCTAAATAAAAAGTACAATTTGCACAGCAAGATCCTGGTCGAAGATAAAAGCACATTACCCGGGTCAGCAGAAACGGGAACTATTGTGACGATTTCGTTGCCCTTAGAAATGGAAGTGTGATGAGAGCAATACTTGTAGATGATGAACAATCGGGCCTTTCTTCCTTACAAAGACTCCTTGATCTTCATTGCCCTGAGGTAGAAATTGTTCATTGTGCACGTAATGCGGATGAGGCTATTATGGCTATCGAGCAACACACTCCTGAATTGGTATTCCTCGATATAGCCATGCCGGGTAAAAGCGGGTTTGAGATGTTACAGGAAATACCTGATATAAAATTTGAAATCATATTCGTCACTGCATACAACAGGTATATCTTACAAGCCCTGCATCTAAGTGCTGTGGACTATTTGCTTAAGCCCGTGGATGAAAAACTATTAATTGATGCTGTAAAACGTGCGGAAACAAGGATTGAAAAAAGAACGGAACGAATGCCCATGGAAACATTTCTGCATAACATTCAACAGCCCGGACCACCCAATAAACTGAAATTTTGCATTCCGTCAGCAAAAGGGTTTCAGGTGATCGACATCCAGAAAATTGTTTATATCGAAGCCAGCAGTAATTATTCTAATTTTCATTTTATAGACAGGTCAGTTGTATGCGCTTCGAAAACAATTCATGAATTTGCAACCTTGCTTGCAGATTGCAATTTTGTGCGAGTACACAAATCATATGTTGTCAATCTTGATCACGTACTTGAATATGTGCGAGGTGAAGGTGGAAATGTGATACTGTCGGGAGGTAAAGAAATTGAAGTATCCCGCCGAAAAAAGGAAGAATTAATGAAGAGAATGAAGGAATATTTTAAACAATAACAGTAATAGGATATTAATTATTTGCGTAGTATCTCCAGTATTTTATCAAGTTGCGAATAATCTCGCATACCTAATTCACTTTCCTCTCCACCGGAAAAACATATTCCACCCCTATAGTCTGAATTAATCAATTGTTGGATGCCCTCAGGTAACCACGTTGCTTCAAGGAAAATATTCTCAGGAAAATCTATTGGAGACAAATCTTTATTATTTTCATAGGGTACAATCCGCGCAAAAAATTTATCTGACAATGTATGTTTTATATTTTCTGTCAAAAGAAACAAATGCATACCTCCTGTTAAATGAATGAAATCAAGATTTGACTTCCGAACTTTTGGATTTTTGAGACTGAAACTTACGTAGAACATATTTCAACTTTGATTTGATTTTCGAATCACAGTTGAGACAAT
>JBDUAU010000174.1:0-2507 GCA_040004485.1 Saprospiraceae bacterium | reverse complement strand
TATCCTGCACAGGGAAAAGAATGTCAGACATGCCACATGCCTTTCATCAAGGATAGTGTGGTGATCGCAACAGATTTTAAATCTTTGAAAAAAAGATACCCCTTCGGATTGCATCAGTTTTTTGGCGCGAACACAGCGATGTTATCGCTTATGAAAACAAATCGCGATTCGCTTCACTTATTTACTACATCTCCCGGAAAAGCCTGGGATGAATCAATTCAGAATAACAGATTAAGTATAAGCCGGGCTGCCACACTTGATATCTCACCATTGCAGGTTTTTGATGATACACTTTATTTTGAGCTCACTGTAAAAAACAAAACCGGACACAAATTTCCTTCAGGTTATCCTAGCCGGTTGGCTTGGTTGCAAATAGTTTTGAAAGATCAAAATCTGAGTGATACCATTTATGCCAATGGATTGTTAGATGAAGAAGGAAATATCGTTGGCCGCGATCATCCATTCGAACCACATCATCAGGAATCAAAATCTCCCGGAGATGTTCAGATTTACGAAATGGTAATGTCAGACTTACAAGGGCATCTTACAACTCGCCTTAATGCTGCATTCAAACCCCTGAAAGATAACAGGATTCTCCCTTTAGGATTTAAGCGAAATCATGTTGTCTATGACACAGTAGCCATTTGGGGTAATGCCCTTGACGATCAGGATTATGGAACCCATAGTACCCTGGGAACTGATATCATTGCCTATAAAGTTCCGCTCAATGGAAGAAATGGCCTGGCAGATCTTAGCATTGCTTTCCTATATCATTCGCTTCCTTCAAGATGGATGAATGATTTGTTTACAGATGATACTTTAGCTCAGGTAGCCCAATTCAAAACGATGTACAATAACTATAAAAAGTATACTGAGGTTGTTGATACATTGAATATTGCAGACATAGATCTCTCTCCTACGAGTATAAGGAATATCAGTTTCTCTTCACAAATAATTCTATTCCCAAATCCGGGCACCGGCAATGAAGTGATGATCGGTTTCCCTTCTTCACTGAATGATCAACTCTCTATCATTTATGAATTAGTTGATATTAATGGAAAGAAGCTTCAATCAGGTATTGCCGGCGAGATAATCCGGTTTGATGCTGATTTGAAACCAGGTGTATACTATTTTATATTTTATCAGGAGGACCGGTTGATTGGCATCAAACCATATTCTAAATTCTAAATGACTGAAGTCAAATCACGTCCTGCAGCCATTTAGAATTAGAAAATAAAATATGCTATTCGTATATCGTTCTAAAGTTTGACTATTTTCCTGGTATACATTTTCCCATCCTGGATTATTCTGATGAAATAAATTCCTGAAGAATAAGATGAGATATCCAGTATTGTTTCGCCGTTCACTATATTTTCTTTCTGTGTATTAAGTCGTTCCCCGGACAGGTTAGTTACCTGAAGATCTATTGCAGATGAAGATTTTAAAACTACATAAGTAAGACCGGTTGTGGGATTTGGTGTGATCACCATAGCCTGTTCATCGATTACATTGCCGGTAGCAAGATTTATATCCAGATAAGCAATGACCGGGGCAAGATCAGAACCACAGTATTTATCAGAAGTAGAAATCTTCCAGTCATAGAAATAATAGTAAAATTCAGCTCCGAAAGTTGAATTATTGATGGACACAGCTCCATCAATCACATATGGAAATTCCACACCAACTGAAGATCTCCATAAATAAGGACTGTTAGCGCCGAAGACAAGATTATTTAAATCTGTGTTAGTACTCACTGTGTAAGTACCAACAGGCAAGTCCACATCAAGATCAATCACTGTAATACCTGGCAAGAGATCAACCTGCTTATCAAAAAAGAATCCTGATCCGTTTGTGATTTCAATGATCCGGGCTCCTGCAGAATCGGTAAATACAGTGAACTGCTTTAAGAATATCGGTTCAAGAACTTCAAACTCCAAACCTCCATTAATAAATGTGCCATTGTATTTCGGATTTCCATTTTGTGTTGCAGGCCCAAGCTGATAATCCTGACCTGGAATCGGGCCAAGATTCTGGGCATAGACAGTATCATTATCAGTAAGACCATCCAAAATAATAGTTGAACCTGTTCCAATGCTATTTGTACCGTTGGGATCTGAATACCATACAATGCTGTCTCCCGTGGCAGTTAGAACAGCCTGTTCTCCTAAAGAGAATGTGTCATTCACAGTCTCAGGAGTGGTTGGAACAAGGAAATCTATATGAACAGTATCCGATTGTTGAATTTTACAATACCCAATTACTGATGCATAATAATCCCCGGTCGCTGTAGCTATAATACTCTGTGAATGCTCCCCGGAAGACCAGATATAATCCAATCCAAAAGGAAGGCTAAGTATTGCTTCCTCGCGGTGACAAAGAAGTTTGTTGCCTTCATACGATTCTTCTGACAATTTACGAAGCGCGCGGCTGAATTTATTCGTCAAAATTCCGATAATCGGCGCGGTTATCATCGCGCCGAGCATCAAACGCCAGTTGTAGTAAAACGC
>JBDUAU010000658.1:0-2508 GCA_040004485.1 Saprospiraceae bacterium | reverse complement strand
AAAATAATGTTGTTTAGTCATTCGGCTTTCTTCCTCTATGACATTTTTGGAATGCAACATATCGCGTTGCCTGCCATCATAAATAGGGATTGTCAGATTAAGTCCGGCACTATATCCGAAATTCTTATAAGGTGTCAACAGAAATGATGAAAAATATCCTGCATCAGCAAATACATTGGCCCTGGGACGATAGCTAAAATCGATCTGCGCATCACTGGCTTTGATCTTCAGGCTGTCAATTTCAAATTCTTTCAAGAATATGGTTTCTTCAATCGGAAGTATTTCATTCAGATTCAAATCAGGCGGAGGAAGAATGGTATAACTCGTGTCCTGTATTCCACTGATGTAATTCAGGTTGCCAAGATCATTTTGATATTGATTCTTTAATTGTGTAATGAGTAATTTCTGTTGCTGAATCGTAACCAGAAAGGCGAGATAATCTGTTTGTTTATAAACTCCGTTTTCGGCAAGTGCCTTTAAAAATGATTCTTCGTCTTGCAACGAACTGAGCATTTGTTCATTAAAATTGACTTGCAGCAAATCGCCATATGCTGTAATATATTGTCCTGTAATTTCTCTTCGCACATCCTGTTCTGTCACATCGGACTGGTTTTGCAATCCCAGGTTTTGTAATTGAATCGTGTAATACTGATTCTGCAGGTTTCGTTTACTGATGATTGGTTGTGTGACGGAGACGGTAGCGTTGATTGTATGCAGATTGGTGATCGCTTCATCATATCCCCATCCACCGCTGACAGGAGCATACAGGCCTATGAAATTGGCATCGACCTGAGGCATATAAGATGCCTTTATTTGCAGACTATCGATAGCGTTACGGCGTCTCTGGTATTGGAAATCCTTTAAAAGGGGACTATTTTCCTTTGCCTGTACCAGGAAATAGTCAAGATTCCTTTGAGCTACAATCGCTTTCCCGGGAATAAATAAGATTAGCCAAAAGCAAATCCAACAGCAGGCAAAAGCCTTATTGGTATTGGTACGCAGGCAGAATCGTGAGAATCGTAACAAGTTCTTTTGAAAAAAAAAGAAACGAATATTAAGAGAGGTGACCATAATATTCATCATTACAGAAATCATTTTTCGTTAAAACTCCGGTTAAAAGTAAAAGGAAGCACCGGATTTCGGTGCTTCCTCTACAGATTTAATCCTTATCTTCTTTTCCTTCTGCCACTTTGGTTTTATTGATGAATTTTCCATCAGCTGCATAAAGGACGTCATAATTCATTTCGCCCTTTTCAACTTCAGCTTCATACGTGCTTCCATTTTTTACACTCTCCACTTTACTGGCTTCATTGATTTTATAGCCTGCAAAATCCTTCTTGAGTGCTGCCTGGATGTTGGCCGGTAAACCGGAAACTTCCATCTCTAATTCTGTCTCCAGCCATTTACCGGTCGGATCAAAATTAGCTGATGCTTCTTCTCCATTCTGCTTAAAGATCGCTTCGTATTCATTGCCTTCTTCCATTTCCCATTTCACTTTAGTGACCGCAGGGAATTTAGATTTAAAAGCTGCGGCGACTGCAGAAGGTACATCGATAGAAGTTACCTTTTGAGCCTGTGCTGTTGTCATCAGAGAAACAGCAAAAATCATTATCATTAATATTTTCATTTGAAATTAATTTAATAGGTTAAAATATGATTTGAATTATTTTCTCCTCCAAAACTTGTGCATGCAAGTGTTGAGCCAGCGTTGTAAATAGCAGGCTCAAAACAAAAATCAGATTTTTGATCTTCCTTTTTGAAGTGTAGTTAATGATCAATACAGACCCGCTGCGAAAGCAATAGGTCTTTATGAAATAGACAATAACTTAAATGATAGGTGGGCGGAATACGAGTGTGGAATAACCACCAGGACTCATGTTCTCGGAATAGAAAGGAATTGTATGGTCACCGGAATTTGGATTCCTTACAGAAACTTTGTTTTGTGGTGTGACCACAAATGTTTGCATCGTCCGATGATGAACCTGAAATGGTGCATGAGGCTTCTGTTGATCCCCGCCATCATGCTTATCGAACAATCCGTCGATATTGAGCAGATGATCTGTCACAAAGTCAAACGGAGTCATATCCTTGTCTTCTGTTGCCTTGCAGTGCTGATACATCCTGGGCAGATCTGTCATAACTGAAAAATCTCCCTGTGGCAGACAAAAGGTCCCAAGGAAGTAATAGGCGAATAACAATATAGAAATCAGACGTACCAATTCGAGTTAGTAACGCAAATAAATATGTTTTAATTGTCGTTTTTTGAAATCGGTGCTTTACCTGGCATACTCAGTATTAATAAAGCAAATACTCCAGCCAAGTTTTTTTTTATTTTTTTAATTTATTTTTTCCCATGAGGCGTAACATTTTAGCCAATTCAGATATTTTATCTAACACATCCTTTGTCTACAGTTCTATACGTGTTTTAGTGTTTCGCAGGAATATTCTAAAGTGATTCTCTGCCCCTGAGTTCTTCCTCTGCAGGTATAAAAAAAGAAGCGGCCCACT
>JBDUAU010000277.1:0-2510 GCA_040004485.1 Saprospiraceae bacterium | reverse complement strand
ATCGTCTTATTTTCCTATAAAAGTATAAGGAAGACGGAATTTACTTCTCCTCATAAACAGCTCAGATATTTTTCTTCTCCTGAGTATATGATTCCGGTTTACTTATTTTTTTAGAGATCTTGCATTCAGGAAGCCCTTTTAACTATTGCTATGCCCAAATTCTACCCGACCTGCCTGTTATATATTTTTTTCGCCCTTTGCTCAACCGCATCTGCCCAGACTGTGCTCGCGCCAGGCGATATTGCTGTATTGGGTGTTGTCACCGATTTGGGTGTTTGTGTGAAACCGGAATCAGATGAAATAAGTTTTGTCTGCTTTAAAGACATAGCCCCGTTTACGACAATCAACTTAACAGACAACGGATGGGAAGCGGTCAACGGTGGCTATTGGGGAGATAGTGAAGCGACGTTGAAGTTTACCCGAACAGGTGGAAATATTCCCAGGGGCACAGTTATCACTTTTCGCGCGGTTCTAAACGGGGCTATTTGGAGTTACGGTTTTGTAAGTCCTGATAATGGTTGGCTCATTCAAAACCTGAACGTCCCCGGAGGACCATTCAACCTTGAACCCGGAGGAGATCAATTCTATTTCATGCAAGGCGGCATGTGGGACAATGGAGGTGGTGGAATGAATAAAGCCTTATATGATGGTACTGTTATCTATGGCTTCACCACTAATGCTGTTTGGGTTGCGGATGGGACTTCCCATCAATCTAACCTCTATCCTACTGTGATACCATGTTATAACATGTCCTCGGGGGGTGCAAATTTTTATAAATACACTAATCCCTTCACACCGGCTTCTCAATTGGACTGGTGGCATCGCATCCAGGATGGAACGAACTGGAATCCCTTTGTGGATTGTACGACCTACGCTTTAGGTGCTCCAAATTATCCCGGAGGTTGGACCATCCCGATCATGGACATGAATATTGGAATCGATTGCCTGGATTGTGATGGCTGTTCACCATTCGAAACTACTATAACCATTCACCTACCGCCGGGCTTTTACGATGTGCAGTATACAGATGGAACGGACACGTTCACACTTCTGGCTATACAGGATTTTACTTTCATCAATGTCACGATATCTGATACCACTACATATACGATTATTTCGGTGTCTGAAGTTACCGGATGTCCTATTCAAGGCCCTTTTACAAACACAGCTGTAATAAATGTGCCACACAACAACCCCGGTACGCACAAAACCATATTCGTATGTCCTACACAAGGATTGGTGGCCATCGGCAATTATCTCGGCATGCATGATCCCGGTGGCTTATGGTCTCCGCCTTTAGATCCAATCAATGGTATTTTCTATTCTTCTTTCTGGGGTCCGGGTACGTACACATATTATTTCAAACATCCGGGATGTCCCGCTGATACAGCTACGATCACCATTTACTGGATTGATCCTGCTGCTACAACATATGAAATAGGTTGTGACCAAAACGGGACTCCTAATGATATCACAGATGACCGAATGACCGTGACGATCAATTTTATGGCACCAGGCTTTGGTCCGGATTATTGGGTTTGGGTTACACACTTTGGCGTGACGACGGGTTCAATATCGCCGGGGACAGGGCTTACCGGTGTACCGACTACTTTTATACTTGATCCGGGTACAGCGACGACCACCAATCTTGCTCTCGTCCTTCAGGATCTTAGTGGCAATAGTTGCATATTTAAATTTCCGCTTATACCTCCCGGATTTTGTTCTGATCCTTGTGATCATGAAATGACAGCATCCATTTCTGGTGATTTTGACACGTGTCCAAATAGTTGTCCTGACAATCCTGCCCATTTTTATGTTGATATCAGTGGAGGAATGCCGGATTATTCAATGGATTTTTCTGTGACAGCCACTGGATTTCCAACATGGACATTTACGAATGTGCCGATTGATATCAGTTCAGAATTTGAAGTTTGCGTAGCTGATGTGCCGGCGGCAGTATATGATGAGGCCACACATTCGCTGTTAGTACCGAAATTAATGACAGGTCATGATATCGTCATCACCCTTTTAAATGTGTATGGCAAATATGGTTGCACCGCAATCCTTGACAATGCAGAACAGATCATAACAATTCATGCATTGCCTCCCATTTTAGCACCTCATCTTACTTTCTGCAAGGGAATAGCAAATGATATTAATCTTACGGATTACGATATTTTTGTCAGTTCTTTTTATGATGTGTCTTGGTATGATGGAGATCCGTTGCAGGGTGGTGATATCATCAACAGTCCTACAGGGGCAAATCTTTTTAATGTCAATCAACTATGGGTGCTTATCGAAGATGATTATTGTCAAAACTCAATACAGATCCCGCTCACTCTTCTTCCTCAACCAAATCTCGATACTGTCCCTCCTTTACAAATTTGTAAAGGAGATATTGTCGCGCTGCAAACTATTCCTTTGATTGATGCAGGTAATAGCATGCCGGTGTATACTTTTCATTCAGGACTTCCTCCTGATACCACGAACAGGCTGAATCCGCTCATCTA
>JBDUAU010000345.1:0-27264 GCA_040004485.1 Saprospiraceae bacterium | reverse complement strand
CATGTTTTCCTTAAACATTTTGAGGTGGTTAATGACCTCATTCTCAATCATTTCACGTTTTCCTTAAATACTATAATGTTTTCCTTAAACATTTTTGGGGCTGTTAATAACTTCATTCTCAATCATTTCATATTTTCCTAAAATACTATAATGTTTTCCTTAAACATTTTTGTGATTTTAAATAGCCTCATTCTCAATCATTTCATGTTTTCCTTAAATACTATAATGTTTTCCTTAAACATTTTTGGGGAAGTTAATGACCTCATTCTCAATCATTTCATATTCTCAAAACTCAACTATTGCAAAACTCCCGATATCGCTTCAATCCACTTTTCAGTTTTCGCCTTTTAGTTTCAGGCAAATTTTCAAAGAAACGCAAATCGATAACTGGCTTACCTTTCACAAGTTGTTTATTCCATGTTCCTCCAAAATGGCCTTCAATGGAAATGGCATGAAAATAATCTGAATTGACAACCGGCGTTTCTGTATTCCATTTTGGATGATTATAGACACGCCTGTCTTTATAACTTATTCCATACTCATCATAGTCCGGAATTAAAAATGTGGTTTGCAACTTGCTGATATCTTTTAATTGTTGATCATAATAAATGTATTCTCTACCATTGATCGATTCATGAAGGAATTTTTTACCCAGTGAGCTGATTCCTTCCTTTGCTTCTTTCACTTTCAGACCTGACCACCAGGTATAATCTGAAATTGTAGCAGGGCCGCGTGTTCTAAAATATAAGGACGTCAATTTATACAGTGCTTCTTCCTTTTTAAAATGATCCGTAGCAGGTGTTTTCTCATCCAGCAATGCATAAGTAAATTGTTTGCCTTTGCGTGGGCCACTACATATCAATCCTTCAAGTTCGGCATTCATCATGATTAATGTCAATCTCAGATCGTCGGTGTTGATTTTTTCTTTTGCAAAAATTTCCCTGAGTTCATTTCTGGTGAGATAACGATGATCACGCAATGCTTTAGCTATGATGGCATTGCATTTTTTAAATGTTTTTTGTTCCAAATCCTGCTTGCGGTAATAACTGGCATTGAATGCCTGTACACGAGGCGAAGTCAATTCAAGCATCCAACGAATATCTTTTGGACAAACAAAATGCCAAGTAGGACGCATCATATGCATACGCAAAATTTTACCTTCATTAAAAGCATTTTCAATATCGGCTTCATTTGAATCTGGCAGCCTCAATCCAATCGCCCATTTTGCCATATGCCAGTCCTGTGCTTGCATAGCACCCAGGTAAGAAACGATCTCTTCAGGTTTAGTGAATTTCGTTTCAGCAATTTGTTGGTTGAACAGCCGGCGAGCGATGATTTCCTTGACAATCATGGCGCAATTTTACGAAGATGGAGTTACTTTATTTAAAAAAAGGAACGCAGATTGTCATGATCATCATGATCTGTCATGATTGATTACGCAAGTTGATCATGAAAAATCATAACTTTTCTTATAATATCCGCGTCCTCTTTTTTAAATTTTTTATAACCTTTATTCTAAACAAATAAGGACACGGATTTATTAAGAAAAATTAAGGTCTATTAAGATTTATATTTCTGGTCGCATCGAATTCAGAGCATTTGAAATGACCCTCCGGACATTTATCGAAGCCATGTAAGCCACAAGGTCGACAATAGAGTTTGTAATCAATTTCTGCAATGTGCGAATTATCGGATAAGGGACCGAAACCAAAAGCAGGAATTGTCGAACAAAAAAATGCGGTAACCGGTGCATTCATGGCCGATGCAAAATGTAAAGGAGCAGAATCATTGACGTAGTTCATTTTGGCATTCTTCATCAATGCCGCGGACTGAAGAAATGAAAGTTGACCTGCGAGAACTTTAATTTTAGATTTTGGATTTTGGATTTTAGATTTTATATCATTACACAGACTCAAATCTCCTTTAGCACCTAACAGAAATATGGTTAAATGGTCTGGCATGAGATGGATTAATTCAATCCATTTGTGAGCAGGTAATTGCTTAGTAAACCAAACGGATGCAGGAGCAATACAGACATAATCTTTGGTTCCTGAGACTTTTTTGTAGTCTTCAAGAGTAGGATATAATTTGGGCTTGAAAAAAGCCGCATCTGTTATTTTCTCTATTAACTTCAGATTCCTTGCTACTTCATGTGTTCCATCATTTTTGGAAGAAATCTCATGTTTTACTCTATGGGAAAACAAATAGGACAATGGGTTTTTATCAAATCCGATTGTATGCTTAGCTCCGGACAATGCAGTGATCAATCCAGTCGTAAAAAACCGTTGCACATTGATGACATAATCATATTTCTGTTCCCGTATAAAGCGAATCATAAACCGGAGATTCCTGTATTTTCGATACTTCTTGTCAAAAATCAAGACTCTTTCTACGAAAGGATGATCATACAGCAATGTTTCATTGCCTTTCCTCAGCAGGAAATCGATTGAACTTGAGGGGTAATGGTTATGCAACTTTTCTACGATGGCCGTTGCGAGGACAACGTCACCGATGAAAGCTGTCTGGATGATAAGAAATTTCAGAGAATTTAGATTTTGGATTTAATCAACAACAAATTTCTGTAAAATTATTTTTTGCCCCGTATTAATGGAAACAAAATATATGCCTGGATCCAACTTTGATTCGACAGGAATGATTTCCTGGTCATGAGAAGTTTGCTGATAAACTCTTATTCCCGTAGCTGTATAGATATCAATATTCACATTTGGGTACTTGTGTTTCAAATCAATGTTTAATACCTTTTTTACTGGATTTGGATAAATTAGTATTGCCTGATCAATATCAACAGTATGGGTTGCTGTCATCACAAACGCAAAACATGCAGAAGTATCAGTACAGACAAAACCCGATCCCGATATAGCGTAATGACCGTTCACACCGGGAGTAAATTGCTCTCCTGTCGCTAACTGCGCAAATCCATGATCGCAATCCAGCCAGAAAATCCCCTTCACCCCTCCATCTCCGAAAAGTGTATCTCCCTGTTGTGTGATCGTGAGTCCCAGATCGGAGACAGTAAGATGAATTGTAATGATGCTATCGCAACCCGCTTTATTTGTCAGCGTGTCCAGGTAAGTGCCTGATTCACTCAGGATATGATTTCCATTTGGCGTAATATAAAGTCCGCATGAAAAAGGCGAAATCTCCGCGTTGGTTTCAACACATATAAATAGACATTCGGAAGTATCCACGCAACCTTCTTTTTCCATTATGACAGCATATACACCACTCTTTGCGGGTGTAAATTCGCTTAACGTCTCACCTGCTATAGTTGCATAACCTGCGTTGCAATCCACCCATTGGTAGGTATCGGCTGAAACTTCATTGGCTACAAGCGTCTTTTCATCCAGGGACTTCAACAACACAGTATCTATGTGAACGAACGAAAGGTGAATCAATAAAACACTATCACACCCTCTTGAATTTATTAATGTGTCCATAAAATCTCCTTCACTCGTCCAAACGTAATTGCCGCTGGGAGAAATGAATGCTGCTGAACAGGATTGGATGCTTTGCTCTGATGTCGTGGCATCACATTGATTCCATTTTGCTAAAAAAACATCTCTTAAACCAATCGCTGATACTGTATCCATCCCAGTTAGGCCTGGTGACAGAAGCGCCTTTTGTTCAAACAATCCCGTCAGAAAAATTTCTTTGCCTTCATCTCCGAATCGAACTTCAAGACCTCGATCAGCTCCCGGTCCGCCCAGTTGATAGGCCCAACGATAATCACCAGTAGGATCAAATTTCAAAATAAATGCATCAGGTTTCCCTGTATGTCCAATATCGCTTAATGCATGAACTTCTGTACCCGGATCAAAATCCACTGTATCTGCAAAATTTCCAATTATATATAAATTATCCGCAGGGTCCTTCCGGATCACCCTTGCAAAATCATTACTGCTTCCGCCAAACGTACGAAGCCACTTAAATGCCCAATTCTGGTCAAGAGATAATAAAAAAGCATCCATATGATTTGGTGAAACTAATTGAAGCCCGGGTCCAGGATCAAAATCAACTTCTTCATTAAAAGATCCTGCGATCATTAGGTCCCCTTTTTCATTCTGTACAAAACCATTACCACTTTCATCTCCGATCCCACCCATTTGCAGAACCCGCTGAAAAATTCCATCAGCATTCAGACTCAACATAAAAATATCCCCTTGTCCTGCAGTAATCAATTTAGTGGAATCTGGCCCGGGATCAAAATCCCTTGAATCGTAAAAGGCACCAATAAAAATCGGATTTCCTTCCTTCCCAACAATGAGATCATTGAAAAATGCACGTGAGTCACCCGGAAATTGCTCACCCCAGATATAATCGCCTGTTGATGAATATTTCGCTGCAAAAATGTCAATTCCGTCAACTGCATGACCCATAAAAGTGAACAGGGATTCATCAGGCCCAGGGTCCAAATCTGCAGTACCAAAGAAAAGTCCACCGGTAATGATATTGCCCTCCTGATCAAAACTCACACAGCTAAAATATTCATCACCGCTACCTCCTATGGCCTTGGCCCACAAAAATGTTCCATCCGGATCCATCTTCATCAAAAAAGCATCCTGTGCATTGGCGGTAATCAGAAATTGATCCGGACCCGGATCAAAATCGGCCACACCTGTAAATAAACCTATTACCAAAAAATTTCCATCAGGGCATCTTACTATGCCGGACATGTCCGCACCCAGGGAAGAATCGATCGTCTTTACCCAAAGGAATCGACCATCACGATCAAATTTAATGATGTATACCGAAGTCCTGATTCCATTATTGCCTGAAGTCACCAATACTGTATCCGGTCCGGGATCAACATCAATTGTGCCTTTAAACCTGCTTGCAACGTACACATTGCTCTGTGAATCCAACTCAATGCTTATAAACGCGTCATTCGCAGGAGAACCCCAACTGAGGCCCCATGTATAAGAAGGAGTCTGTCCATGCACATTTGCCCATCCTGCAAGACATAGAAAAAGACTGAAGAGAAGGAATAAATTTTTCATTGCTAAAAAATTAGGACCGGGAGTAAAATGAAATGTCATGAAGTGAATCACAGGGTATTCAGCTAAACTCAGGTGTCTCGTAGATTGAATTTAACAAAAATTATGCAGGTTAGCCCCTAAATCCCCTATGCTTCGACCTGCTCTGCTCAACCTTTTGCTACAGCTCAGCAACCAGGGGACTTTCAAATCACGATTTATAATGCATCGGAACTCGTTTAGTTAAAGCTTCCTCTGGGTTTGGTACCCAATGATGCAATCCACCAGCAAGATCATCATTAAATGTTGTTGGGACATTTCCTTCAGCAGTTCTGTCAGCCCAGGTCTTTGTCTGTGTTCCATCATCACGACGCTCCATCGTGATACATTCTTCAACAGGACATACGAGCGAACAAAGATTACATCCGACACAATTCTCTTCAATGATAGCAGGAATACGATCTGATAAATCTGTGGATAAACCTATCGCCTGATGAGCACCGTCTTCACAAGCGGTGTAACACAATTGGCAACCAATACATTTGTCTGCATTGATACTGGCGACAACTTTATATTTAAGGTTTAGATCTTCCCAGTGCCTGATATTTGGCAACGCAAGACCACGCATGTCTTCAATCGTCTGAAATCCTTTTTCATCCATATATCGCTCAAGACCTTCTGTCAGTTCGCGGATGATACCAAAACCATAATGCATCACTGCAGTGCATACCTGCACATTGGTCGCACCAAGTAAAATAAATTCAACCGCATCACGCCAGTTTTCAATACCACCAATTCCTGAAATTGGAATTGTCACATTTGGATTTTGTGCACAATTTTTCAGCATGTTCATTGCGATGGGTTTTACTGCAGGACCGCAATAACCCCCATTTGTACTTTTACCATCGACGACCGGATAGGGAACAAAATTATCAATATCAACACCCACTATACTTTGAATGGTATTAATCAATGAAATTGCATCGCCTCCACCTTCAACTGCAGCTACTGCCGGACGAGTGATATCTGTTATATTCGGAGTTAGCTTTACAATCACAGGAATCGTAGCCACTTCTTTCACCCAACTCACAATTGTTTTTAAAACTTTAGGCTCCTGACCAACAGCACTACCCATGCCTCGCTCACACATCCCATGCGGGCAACCAAAATTTAGTTCGACACCATCGGCACCTGCGTCTGTTACTTGTTGCATGATCTCATGCCATTGTTCTTTCGTCTCCACCATCAATGATGCAATGACTGCATGGTCAGGAAAACGTTTCTTTACTTCTGTGATTTCGCGGAGATTATCTCTTAATGGACGATCTGTGATCAATTCGATATTGTTGAAACCAATCATCCGGCTATTGCGATAGTTGACTGAGCCGTATCGCGATGAAACATTCACCACAGGGACACCGAGGGTTTTCCATACAGCGCCACCCCAACCTGCATCGAATGCTTTCATCACCTGGTAGCCACTGTTTGTAGGAGGTGCGGAAGCGAGCCAAAAGGGATTGGGGGATTTGATGCCGGCGAAAGTTGATTTGATGTTAGCCATTGTGATTGCTTATGAGTTTATAGGATTATAAAGTTATTAGATTATTGAGTGGTATATATATTTCCTTTGCGTCTTTGTGGCAAATATTCTTTCACTTATCAAGAGGTTATGCTACATATTCACGATGCTAAATTCAGATTTCCTTTGTGTCTTTGCGTCTTTGTGGCCAAATAGTATTTCGCATATTAAGAGATTATGCTACATATTCACGATGCAAAGTGAAGATTTCCTTTGTGTCTTTGTGGCTTTGTGACTAAATAGTATTTCACAAACCTAGATAATTCAATATCCCCTTCGCCGCCTTCTTCCCATCAGCCACTGCATTCACGACTTCCTGTCCTCCACTCACAGCATCACCGGCTGCGAAGTATTTTTTATTTGTTGTTTGAAAAACATCATTAACCTGAATTGTGCCATTCTCATTCGTTTGAAGTCCTCCAATGAGATTTAAAAATGATTTCTGTTTTGATTGTCCTGTTGCTTTAATGACCATGTCACATGCTTCAACGAATTCGCTCCCCGGGACATTTGATATCCCGCCACTTTGTGAAATTGTCCTGATAAAACGAACGCCACTCACTACTGACAACTCACTACTCACTATCTCAACAGGTGATACATTAAACATGCCTTTTACTCCAACACTCTTCGCCAATTCATACTCGAAATTGTAAGCTCCCATTTCTTCTTTGCTTCGACGATATGCAAGTATTACAGACTCGGCTCCCATACGGGCACTTTCACTGGCAGCATCCATCGCTGTATTTCCACCACCAAGCACAATCACTTTCTTAGGCACATTGACGAAGTGATGATGGATTTTTAATTCTTCAATAAATTCAACTGCACCAAAGACATTCTCCAGATTTTCCCCTGGAATATTTAATTCGGATGTACTACCCAAACCGATCCCCAGAAAAATCGCATCATAATTTCGCTGTAATTGTTCAATGTCCTCCTTCGCAGAAATCGTCGTGTTGTGAAATAAACGATATCCGAATTGCTTTTCGAGATAGGCCATTTCATCAAGGACATCCTCATTAGTGATTTTATAAGGAGCGACTCCATGCATCGTAAGACCGGAAGGCATCGCTTTGGAATCAAATATATCTACTTCAAATCCATGCAATCGCAGTTCACATGCACAACTTATCCCCGCAGGGCCTGCACCGATTACTGCAACTTTTTTTCCATTCTTCGCAGCTGGAGTGTAAAACATTTTATCAGCTACAATCGCTTTATCTGTAGCGTAGGATTGCAGTCGTCCAATTTCAATCGGCTTCACTTCGGAGTGATTGTAGACACACGCACCTTCGCATAATACTTCTGTCGGACAAACTTTACCACAGGCATGACCAAAATAATTGGAATCAAATATAGTCTTAGCCGCACCGAAGATATTATCTGAATTAATTTGCCGTATGAATAGCGGAATATCGATTCCCGTAGGACACGCATTAACGCACGGAGCATCATAACAGAAAAGACATCTCGAACTTTCATAGTAAGCTTCCGTCGAATTCATCAAAGGTTTGAGCTGAGAGAAATTCTCTTCGAAATCAGATTCTGTATGTGGAGGTAAAAATTCGGACATTAGTTTTCGTATTGCGATTTGCGATTTGTTCTGTTCGTTCACTTCGACTCCGCTCAGTGACCGACAATGATTTTCACTAAATTATTTCGGCTACGCTCAATCAATAAGTCTTTAAAAATTTAGCGGGGTCGTAATTCATTTTTCTTGGCTTTCAAGTCACTGTATTTCTACAAGCTAAATTTTATCCTATGGATAGTTGAGCAACCGCGGAGACGAAGTGAAACGGGATAACTTTTGACTCATTCCTCTCACTCCTCTAACTTCTCTCACTCCTCTCACAATTCGACAAGCTTCCCATACGTCTCAGGTCTTCTGTCTCTGAAAAACTGCCAGACATTTCTGACCTCTTCGATCATATCGAGATCAAATTCGGTGACAAGTAGTTCATCATTATCTTCTGATGCTTGTGCGAAGATTTGTCCGCGGGGATCAACAAAATATGATGTCCCATAAAACTTACCGACATTCCATGGTTTTTCGTAGCCTACTCTGTTGATGCAGCCCATGAAATATCCATTAGCGGCAGCATGTGCAGGTTGTTCAAGTTTCCAGAGGTACTGAGAAAGCCCGGCTACCGTAGCAGACGGATTGTAGACAATCTCTGCACCATTCAATCCAAGAGCTCTTGCGCCTTCAGGGAAATGACGATCGTAACAAATGTAGACGCCCACTTTAGCATAACGAGTCTGAAATACAGGATATCCGAGATTGCCGGGTTTGAAAAAGAATTTCTCCCAAAATCCGGATGTGTGAGGGATATGATTCTTCCGATATTTTCCGAGATAGGTGCCATCTGCATCAATCACTGCAGCTGTGTTGTAGAGCACTCCGGCTTGTTCTTTTTCATACACAGGTACAATGATCACCATGCTATATTTTTTTGCATACTGCTGCATGATCTCCACTGTCGGACCGGGTACTGTTTCAGCACTTGCATACCAGTCCTTATCCTGACCAGGGCAGAAATAAGGAGTATTGAATATTTCCTGCAGACAAAGGATCTGGACGCCCTGACGGCCTGCATCTTCGATGAAGGGAATGTGCTTTTCCACCATGGCATCAACGATTTCCGGGATGGTGCCCTCGCCTTCGGTCTTCGGAAGGGACATCTGGATGAGGCCTGATTTAATGATTCGTGGCATAGTCTACGGATTCAGAATAGTAAGGTAAAAAAAATAGGATTGGGAACAGCAGAACTCAAAAGGAGGACGCGGATTTATTAAGAAAGGTTAAGATCTATTAAGATTTGACTTTCAATATCAGAAAGCCTTAAAAAATTAGGACAAGGAACGATAAGACTTAAATTCATTTGTAAAGACTTTACGCTTAAACTCCGGTTTCGGTCCAAAATTTAATAGCATTCCCACTTCCATAACTGTTCCCTTCAAATAATGAAGTAATTGAGCCTCGTCCTTTGGAATTAAACCAACAGATGCCTTTAATTCAACGATGATCATCTTTGCTACTAGAATATCAGCATCATAATAACCAACAACCTGGTCATCATAGTACACAATTATAGCTTTTTGAGCTTCACATTCAAGCCCTAATTTTTTCAGCTCTATCATCATGGAATTCTCATAGACCTTTTCCAAAAAGCCATAACCCATTGTATTGTATACTTTGAAGAATGCTTTCAATATTGAAGCAGTAATATCCGAATGGAGATTATTCTTGTTCATAACTGGTGAGTTTAAACACAAAAAATACAGATATCAAAAATAATGGTAAATCACCCAAATAGTCAAGATCAAATCCTAAATAATCCTAAATTTTCCTAATTTATCTGCGTCCTCTTTTAAATGATTCCGATGACCTTATTCCTCCTGATAAACTCACCATACCCTTTTTGAATTCTCACCTCTCCATTATCAACTGCAACTTGTCCACGTAAAATTGTAGCCATACATTTTCCCTTTAATTTCCAGCCTTCATAAGCAGAGTAATCTACATGCATATGGTGTGTGTTCACTGATAATGAATGTTCTTTATTCGGATCGAAGATCAACAGATCTGCATCACTTCCTACGGCGATGCAACCTTTGCGCGGAAACATGCCAAATATTTTAGCGGCATTAGTTGAAGTGACTTCTACAAATTTATTTAATGTGATCCTTCCTTTTTGAACACCTTCACTGAATAATAATTCCATTCTGTTTTCAATCGCAGGATGACCGTTGGGGATTTTTGAAAAATCTTTTTCACCCATTAGTTTTTGTTCCCACATAAATGGACAATGATCAGTGGCCACAACCTGTACAGTACCCTGGTTAATTCCTGCCCACAATGTTTCCTGATCTTTTTTTTGACGAAGAGGCGGACTCATCACCCATTTAGCACCCTCAAAATCTTTTTCATACAGAGATGCATCTAGTATAAGATATTGAATACACGTCTCAGCATACACTTTTTGATTTCTACGTTCGATATCACGGATATGATTCAGCGCCCCTTCACATGTCATGTGTACGACATAAGCAGTGACACCGGTGTAATTGGCCATATCTGCAAAACGACCTGTTGCTTCAGCTTCTGTTATTTCTGGTTGTGATAAATAATGATACAAAGGAGACAATTTTCCTTCTGCTCTGTGCTTGGCAATGAGAAAATCAATCATGTCTCCATTCGTCGCATGAACAGTGACCATTCCGCCGCATTTTTTTACTTCCTGCATCAGTCCCACCATCTGGCGATCATCGATCATCAATGCACCTTTGTAGGCCATGAAAGTTTTGAAAGAAGTGATGCCTTCTTCTTCGACCATTTGAGTGATTTCCTTTTTTGTCTCATCATTAAAATCGGTGACCGCCATGTGAAATGAATAATCACCATAGCAATTTCCATTGGATCGGGATTGCCATTGTTCAAGAGCATGATGGAGAGATTTTCCTTGTGTCTGCAATATAAAATCTATCACCATTGTAGTCCCACCATGCAATGCAGCAAGTGTTCCTGTTTCATAATTGTCGCTGCTATACGTCCCCATGAATGGCATATCGAGATGCACATGCGGATCTATACCACCTGGGAAAATCATCATTCCATTAGCATCAATGATTTCGTCTGTAGTGACATTTAGGTTTTTTCCGATAGCGGAGATCTCTTCGCCTTCGATGAAGATGTCAGCATGATAATCTTCAGAACTGGTGATGATACGGCCGTTTTTTATTAATATACTCATTTGAATTTATTATTTCCAACAAAAAAAAAATTGGACGCGGACGGTTGCTGAGCTGAAGCACATGTTTGAGAAGGGAAGGTCGAAGCATTTATTAGGAAAAAAGTAAGATCAATTAAGATTTGATTTGCCTAACAAATTATCACAGATGCTCTTCTGCCTTTTCCGCCCTTTCTGCCTCTTCTGCCCTTTTTTTATAATTCTCCGATATCCTCGTACCACAATTGAGGATGTTCGGATATAAATGTTCGCATCATCTCTTTGCATTCCTCGGAATCGAGATTGATTACTTCGACGCCATGTGATTCCATAAAGGCTTTTGCACCACTGAAGGTCTCGTCTTCGCCTGCATATACTTTTTTGATGCCAAACTGTACGACAGCGCCTGCACATAGATAACAAGGCATCAAAGTAGAATAAAGAATCGTATTTCTGTAATTTCCTACTCTGCCGGCATTGCGGAGACAATCAATCTCAGCATGGGTCACCGGATCACCATCCTGAACACGTTTGTTATGCCCTTGCCCTATCACCACTCCATCCCTGATCAATACTGATCCAATCGGAATGCCCCCTTCAGAACGACCCAGTTTAGCCTCAGCAATCGCAGCCTCCAAAAATTTATCCATTTGCTTTTCTTTTCATCAAAAATAAATATAAAATAAATGAAACAGCGAAGCCCACAAACCATGCATAATGATAGAGCGAAGAAATGAATACAGGAATTACATCCGCATCCACTAAATGTACTGTCACAAGAAAACCAGGAACATTAGGAAATATGCCGGCCAAAAGTGTAATCAACGCGAAATAATTAAATCCTTTTTTATACGAATAAATTCCGTCAGGATTATACAACTCATCCGCAATCAACTCCTTTTTCCGGATAAAAAAATAATCCGCAATCATAATTCCACCTATCGGCCCAAGCAAACTTGAATAAGCAATCAACCATGTGAAAATATACCCGGTCGGATCCGCAATTAATTTCCATGGGAAAATAAGTATCCCCAATATGCCGGTAATAAATCCCCCGGTGCGAAAATTAATTTTAGATGGAGATAGATGCGCAAAATCATTAGCAGGGCTGACAATGTTCGCAGCAATATTTGTAGCCAAAGTAGAAATGGCAACAGCGATCATAGCAACGCTCACTAATAATTTACTATCGAATTTACCTGCAAGTACAATCGGATCCCAGATCGTTTCTCCATAGATAATAAACGTAGCTGAAGTCACCACAACGCCTATAAAAGAAAACAATGTCATCGATGATGGCAATCCAATCGCCTGTCCTGTGATCTGTGCCTTTTGACTTTTTGCATATCTCGTGAAATCCGGAATATTCAATGATAATGTTGCCCAAAACCCAACCATACCTGTGAGCGCAGGAAAAAAGAAATGCCAGAATTGTGCACTTGTTTGAAATTTTGAAGGCTGCGCTAATATGGGCCCCAGTCCATGTCCTGCATTGATGGCCCAGAATAAAAGTGCCAATGCTGCAAGTGGGAGAAAAAAGGCTTTGAAGACCAATAACTTCCTGATGCTTTCAACACCTAAGTAAACAACAAGCATATTGATCAGCCAGAACAGAAAAAACGTTATTGCCGGCCCAGTATGCAATCCCCATGATTCGGGAAATATTTGCGGCAATGTTTCCAATCCGGGTATCCACATGCGCAACATCTGATATAATGCAAAACCACCAATCCATGTCTGTATTCCAAACCATCCACATGCGACAATAGCCCGAAGCAATGCAGGTAGGTTTGCAAGCTTTGTTCCAAAACTCGCACGTGCAAGCACGGGAAATGGTATTCCATATTTCGCACCGGCATGCCCGTTTAAGATCATGGGCACTAGCACAATTGTATTCCCCAGAAAAATCGTCAGAATCGCCTGCCACCAGTTCATTCCACCCTCGATCAATGAACTCGCAAGCATGTATGTTGGGATACAGAGGCTCATGCTGATCCACAAAGCCGTATAGTTCCAGGTGTTCCATGTCCTTTTATCCTGAGGAATGGGGGCGAGATCTTCTGAATAAAGTTGTTTATCGTGCATAACAGAAATAAAAAGAGGACGCGGATTTTTTAAGAAAATTTATGATGCATTAAGATTTGTTTTTACTGATTGATTCCAGGACTCCGGAATTGATCATGATTAATCCTCCTTTTTCTTATTTGATCCGCGTCCTCATTTTTTATTTCCCAAAATACAAATATCTTATACACTCATGGGTTTATGATTCATATAAAAAAGTCAATTTTACTTACCTTCATAAGATTCGTAAATTAGTGCAATAATCGCTTGAAGTATGAATTCAACAATTGAGACTGACCGAAAACAGGTTGTCCAGGACAATCTTGACTACACCCTCTTCTCCTGGAGCAAGCAATCCGGACTCAATCCCATCGCCGTCAAATATGCGGAAGGAGTATACATCTACGACTATGACGGAAAACGATACCTCGATTTCTCTTCAGGGCTGATGAATGTCAATATCGGTCATGGCAATCAACGGGTGACACAGGCGGTCGTGGAACAAATGCAGAAAGTGAGTTTTGTCACTCCTTCCAGTGTGACTGAAGTAAGAGGTTTGTTAGGAAAAAAACTATCTGAAATCACGACTGGTAATCTCAACAAAACATTTTTTACGGTTTGTGGAGCTACAGCTATTGAAAATGCAATTAAACTGGCAAGATTGTACACAGGCAAACATAAAATCATCGCGAGGTATAGAGCATTTCATGGCGCATCTTATGGAGCCATGAGTGCAGGAGGTGATCCACGAAAGCTACCGGCTGATGCACAGCAGGTCCCGAATATTGTGCATGTGGAAGATCCGTATTGTTATCGTTGTCCATGGGGAAAAGAAATCACAACCTGTAGTCGTGAGTGCGTAAGTCATATCGAACGCGTCATCCAATTCGAAGGACCTGAAAATATCGCTGCAATATTGATGGAAGGAGAAAGCGGATCATCCGGGTGCATCAAATATCCCCCTGATTATTTACAAAAAGTAAGAGCACTTTGTGATAAATACAATATTCTGCTTATCGCGGATGAAGTGATGAGTGGTTTTGGCAGAACAGGAAGATGGTTTGCTGTAGATTATCATGGTGTGGTTCCGGATATGATCGCTACTGCAAAAGGGATCACATCAGGTTATCTTCCTCTAGGTGCATTAATCGTCTCAGATAAAATCGCTGCACATTATAATGATAAACCATTGATGATAGGCCTCACTTATTCTGCACATCCGGTGAGTTGCGCTGCAGGTCTTGAAACATTAAATATCTATGAAGACGAAAACCTGATCGAAAATGCAGCAGCTATGGGTGAGTACATCACGGAGCGAATGGAAGAATTAAAAACCTTACATCGATGTATTGGAGATTTCCGCACGACCGGATTATTAGGCTGTCTTGAAATCGTAAAGAACCGAGACACAAAAGAACCCATGGCTGAATTCAATGCACCTGCATCGCAAATGGAAGTCATGAACAAAGTTGCAGCTAAAATCAAAGAGCTCGGGATGTACACATTTGTAAGATGGAATTATATTTTCACCTGTCCGCCATTGACGATCACGAAGGAACAGATTGATGAAGGGCTTGAAATTATTTCGGAAGCGTTGAAGATTGCGGATGAGAGTTGCATTTGACCCCGTTTTGCCCCTAAATCCCCTAAAGGGGACTTATGCAAATATTAGTATAATTTAGTTTCGATTCAATTCAGGTACAATAATAAATTAGAAGGGACTAAGAAAATGGAAAGATTTACATAAGTCCCCTTTAGGGGATTTAGGGGTAAACCGATGCCTAGCTCATCCAATTCGTCTTGCTCTCAGGATTCCATTTCACGGTTGTCTTCTTTAATTTCGTCCAGAATTCGATGGAGCTTTTTCCGGTGATATCATTGACACCAAATTTACTTTCATTCCATCCACCGAATGAAAAGGGTTCGCGAGGCACGGGTACGCCTACGTTGACACCAATCATTCCGGCTGAAGCGCCTTCCATTACTTTTTTGGCCATGCCTCCGCTTTGTGTGAAGACTGATGCAGCATTACCATAGTTACTTGCATTTTCAATGGCTAATGCTTCGTCAATATCTTTCGCTCGTATGATGGCTAGGACAGGACCAAATACTTCTTCTTTTGCAATCGCCATATCCGGAGTCACATAATCAATGACTGTCGGACCAACATAAAAACCATTTTCCTTTCCGGGCACAACACAATTACGTCCATCAACCAAAATTTTGGCACCCGCTTTTTCAGCTTCGGTGATATAGCGCTCGATCCTTTCTTTTGCTTCTTTACTGATGACACTGCCGAGATTTTTTCCGGGAATTATTTTTCTTGCATCCTCACATATCTTTTCAATGATCGCATCAAGTGGTCCCACTGCAACCATAGCAGAAGCGGCCATGCAACGCTGTCCTGCGCAACCACTCATACTGGCAGTGATATTGGACGCCGTCATTTCAAGATGAGCATCAGGTAATACGATGAGATGATTTTTTGCACCACCCAGCGCAACACATCTTTTCAGATTACCTGTAGAACGACGATATACAATCTTCGCTACTTTAGTTGAGCCGACAAAGGATACAGCTTCAATATCCGGATGATCACATATCGCCTCGACGATTTCTCTGTCACCATTCACCACATTGAATACACCATCAGGTAATCCTGCTTCTTTCAATAATTCAGAAATACGAATTGCGGAGATAGGTACCTGCTCCGATGGTTTCAATATCATACAATTTCCAAGTGCTATTGCATTCGGGATTGTCCAGTGAGGAACCATGTTTGGAAAATTGAATGGAGCTATTGAAGCAACTACGCCTAAAGGTTTATGTTCCACTCTGCATTCTACACCTTTACTCACCTCAAGTAGTTCACCCGATATTAATTGCGGGAGCGAGCATGCGAATTCCGTCAGTTCAATACTTTTCTCCACTTCCGCCATTGCTTCTTCTATGGTCTTTCCGTTTTCTTCATGCACAAGCTGAGCCAATTCTCTTAGATTTTTTTCCAAAAGCGTCTTGTATCGATAGAAGACCTGAACTCTTTCTTTTATCGGCGTTGCTGACCATGATGGAAAAGCTGCTTTGGCCGCCTGAACAGCTTTGTCTAGTTCTGCTGCATCTGACAAAGTCACTTTTGATAGTATCCCACCGGACAAAGGCGTGACGACATTTAATGTTCTGTTGGTCTGTGGCACGAATTTCCCGGCAATGAAATTTTTTGTCTCGGGATATTGAAGGGTCTGATTTTCCATAATAAATGATTTTAACGGGGTAATGGTCATCAAATATCGGACTTTTGAATAGTTTTTGTTTAACTGTTACCTTGCTTAAAATTTGAAATACATGAAGTCCCTCCCACTTTTCATCAGGATTACTCTGTTGTTCTTCCTTTCTATAACTATTGGTTGTAAGAAGAATGACAAGGAAACCACCAGTGTAAACTCTGATTATAAAGGTTTTGTCTCCCTGCCCTCGTCGAAGACCCATGTGACCAACAGCAATGACCTTCCTGAAACAGAAACTACTAACCATCTTCTTTGGGAATCCTATTATCATGGTGGTGGTGTGGCCGTCGGAGATGTCAACAATGACGGCCTTGCGGACCTTTTTTTCACAAATACCATGAAACCGAATGCCCTTTATCTCAACAAAGGGGAATTTGTATTTGAAGACGTTACGACTAAAGCAGGAGTTGGTGGAGGACCGGGTGTTAACTGGGGCACCACGATGGCCGATATCGATGGTGACGGATGGCTTGATATCTATGTATGTAAATCATCAGATAAAGAAGGCCTCGATGTCAACCGAAACAAATGTTACATCAATCAGCACGACGGCACATTCAAAGAAATGGCCAAAGAAATGGGTATAGATAATCCAGGCTGTTCGCTGCAGGCTGCATTTTTTGATTATGATCTGGATAATGATCTTGATCTTTTCCTGATGAACCAACCGAGTAATGCCCGCTCAGTACGTGACAAATATGCAAGTGGCGATACAAAACAATATACGAACTCATCGACCAGTGACAGACTTTATCGGAATGATGGCAATCTAAAATTTACTGACGTCAGTGAAGCAGCAGGTGTAGTCAGTTTCAGTTATGGATTGGGTCTGAAAATTTGTGATCTCAATGGAGACCAATGGCCCGATGTGTACGTGGCTTGCGATTATGATCAGCCTGATCAACTCCTGATCAACAATGGTAATGGAACATTCACCAATACTATCCGCGAATATTTTAATCACATCTCCAATTTTTCGATGGGTATCGATATCGGTGATATCAATAACGATGCAATGGATGATGTATTCGTAGTCGATATGGCCGGCATCAATCACTTGCGTTCAAAAACAAATATGCCATCGATGAGTGCAAAGAAATTCTGGTCGCTGGTGGATAAAGGATTTCATTATCAATACATGCACAATGTCCTGCAGCTTAACCGGGGCAATGAAGTATTCAGTGATATTGCATACCAGGCAGGTGTCTCTAAAACAGACTGGAGCTGGGGCGTACTGATGATGGATGCAGATAATGATGGATTCCAGGACATCTATGTCACGAATGGGATCAAGAGAGATATCCGCAACAGTGATTATACAGCAAAATTTATGCAGATGATTGACAATCATGCTGTGCCTGCAGATCTCATGAGTATAGTGAAGATGGTGCCCAGTTCACCAATGCCACATTTTATGTTTCACAATGATGGACATCTTCATTTTAAAGATGAAGCGCCAAATTGGGGATTAGGACAACTTGGATTTTCTAACGGATGTTCATTTGCAGATCTTGATAAAGATGGTGATCTTGATATCGTCGTCAACAATGTGGATGTACCGGCATTTATCTATGAAAATAAAGCAAACGAAAACGGTAATCATTACATACAGTTTGAACTCAAATCTTCTTTATCAAAAAGACCCATTGAAGGAACACGTATCAGTCTGTATGCAGGTGGAAAAATAATTCAGTCCCAATATTTTCATCCCGTACATGGCTACATGTCTTCCAGTGAACCTCTCGTTCATTTCGGTTTAGGCAAAACGACTACTATTGATTCAGCTCTCATTATTTGGCCTGACCGTAATATCAGTGTTATGGAAAAACCAAATATTGACACACGACATGTCGTCAATCAGGATAAAGTCAAAAAGGTAAGAAAGTTCAGTCCTGATAATGAAATAGGTCATTGGGTGATGGACAAATCATCTTCAATAGTTCCTGAGTTTAAGCATAAAGAAAATGTGTATGATGATTATGCAGACCAGCTTCTATTGCCATTTAAAATCTCAACGTTAGGGCCAGGTGTTTCTGTTACTGATGTCAATGGGGATAAACTTGAAGATTTTTTCATCGGTGGTGCTGCAGGTCAATCCGGCGCTTTGTATCTGCAGAATACCAATGGTGGATTTGATCTTGCTCCTGCACAACCATGGTCAAAAGAAACTGTCTGTGATGATTTAGGTGCTTTGTTTTTTGATGCTGATGGGGATGGCGATCAGGATTTATATATCGCAACGGGTGGAACTGAATTCATCGGTGGTGATCTCAAATACAATGATCAGCTGTATATTAATAATGGGAAAGGAATATTTTCTCCTTCATCCGGATTACCGCACATGAATATCAGTACAAAAGCCATAGCCGCCGGAGACTTTGACAAGGATGGTGACATTGATTTATTTGTAGGAAGCAGAAATTCACCAAAGAAATATCCATATAGCGATGTAAGTTATTTCCTGAAAAATAATGGAGGAAACTTTACAGATGCTACTAAAGAAATATTATCAGACGATCCTCATCTCGGCATGATCACGGATGCCAAATTTATAGACAAAGACAATGATGGTGATCCTGATCTGCTGATCTGCGGTGAATGGATAGCGCCTACTTGGCTGATCAATGATGGTGGAAAATTTAAAAAATCGGAGTCTCCTGAATTGAAGTTGCATACAGGATGGTGGAATACAATTGAAGTGGCTGACATCAATGGTGATGGCATCATGGATATCCTGGCCGGCAATGCAGGTACAAATAATAAATTCAAAGCCTCACCGAAAGAACCATTCATTGTTCTGGGAAGTGATTTTGATCAGAATGGATCTTCTGATATCGTTTTGGCGACACAGTTTGAAGGCAAAGAAGTTCCTGTCCGTGGAAAAGAATGTTCATCACAACAACTTCCTTATATCGCAAAAGAATATCCGTCGTACGAAGGATTTGCAAATGCATCATTGCAGGATATCATCGGTAAAGACAAATTAAAAGGAAGCATGCGTCTTGAACTCACAGAATTCAAAAGCGGAATCTTCTGGGGCACAAAAGAAGGCGACTATCGATGGGAAGCATTCCCGGTTGAAGCGCAGCTCTCTCCTATCGTAGGGTTTGCAATCGCTGATGCCGATGGTGATGGAAAATCTGAAGTCATCGCTGCAGGAAATCTTTATGACATGGAAGTGGAGACGACGCGGTATGATGCAGGCCAGGGCGTGATCATGAGTTGGACTACTGATGGAGCATGGATTTGTCACGCACCGAAGGAGACAGGCTTCTATGCTGGTGGAAATATCAGGTCATTAAAACCAATTAATATCGGAGGCAAGAAAAGTGTGCTGTTGGCTAGAGGGGACGATGTGCTATCCCTCTTTGAAATAGGAGGTGCTGTTGTTGAATAATGATTTAAAAAAAAGAGAACGCCGACGGTTGCTGAGCTGTAGGACAGGGATGAGGGAGGCAAGCCGAAGCATTTTTTAAGAAAAATCATGATCAATTTCCGGCAACAGAAGATTTAATTTTTTTTCTATGTGACGGTTGGTGAGCTGTGGCTTGCGTGTCGTTTCGCTTCGACTACCGCGGTTAGTGAGCTGTAGAATGAGGTTGCGAAAAAGCAAGTCGAACTACAGCGACCGACGAAATTTTACCTAAAAGAAGTTTCTGTTTCGCTCAACTTGAGAAATGATCTAAGTTTGCTTAAGTTCCTAATTGGTAAAAAAGAGAACAAATTGATCTGTGATGTAGTGGTCTGCGGATGCTGAGCTGGAGCACATGGATGTGTCTGGCAGGTCGAAGCACTACACCTATGCCTTCGCATACGACCCCACTGCTCTTCGCACTCTGCTCTCTGCCTTTTGCACTACGCCTTTGTCTTTTCCGCAGCCACCTGCGCTTTATTGATTGCCTCAAGTTCTTTATCAATAAAATACAAACTCTGTGAGCCTTCGCCGATCAGATTGATTTTATCGAGTATGGTGCGGATTAGATTTTCTTCTTCACGTTGTTCGATGACATACCATTGAAGGAATGCATAGGTGGCGTGATCACTTTCCTTTATCGCAAGTTCGACGAGATCATTTATGGATTTTGTGACTCTTTGTTCCTGTGCCAGGCTTTCTTCAAAAATGGATTTGACATCTTTAAATTCACTCACCGGTTTTTCGATCGCGGGACTGATTGCATTTGCATTCATTTCAAGCAGGTAATGAAAAATCTTCATCATATGCCCATGTTCTTCCCCGGACTGACGGTACATAAACGCAGCACAACCTTTCAGCGACCTGTTATCAAACCATCCGGCCATCGAGAGATATGAAAACGAAGAATAACCTTCCATCCCGATCTGCTCATTGAGGGCATTCACCATTTTTTCACTTAACATATGACTGTGTTTTATTGAAGTTGCAAGGTAACAAGATTGGGGTCAGGAAGTTTAAAATGGTTGTTGGGGTTATAAGGGTTATAGAGGTTATAAGGTTGAGTGGTAAAATGATTTAAGATTATTTTGGCTATTGATTTTTGCTTATTGCCTTCCCGCTTCATTTCCTTCGTCATGGCGGGACTTTCGCTGCGGTCGGATTGCTTATTGCCTATTGGCTGGTCATGGCCTTACTGCTTAAGATCACTCTCCGGGATAGTTCAGATCATCTTACTTTTGCCCCCGGTCATTTACATTTGTGCCCCATACAGCAGGATTAATGTTGACAAAAAGGCTATAATTCAGGTACTTAGCAACTTTAAAGCCCCTCTGTCGTTTCATAAATACTCAAATCAGAATTGTGGAAAAAAGTGTAGCAAATAAGGTCAATATTCAGGTCAAAGAAGTTGAAATCAGGGACCATGCTCAGGTTTCTGGCTATGAATGCACAGAAAATGCGGTAATTGATATCCAGTCGGAGATGTTAGACATTTACCTGTTTTGTGTTCGCCAGGGGCAGGTGCAACTTCATGCTTCTTTTATCCCTCATCCTATCGAGCTTGCTTCAGGAGAAGCGATTTTCCTGGCCTATCCAAGAGATAGTTGGCAGGTGAAATTGCTGACAGCCGCATCCACAGCATTTTTTACAATGCGGATAAATATCACCACGCTACACAAGATGATCAATCCGGCATTTGATGAAAAGCAGCTTGATCCACCGAAAGGAATGAATGTTAAGGATCTGATGCGTCTCATTCCGATCGGTCCCGCGATGATGAATTGTTTTGATCAGTTACTGTATCACAAACTGAAAGCACCATTCAATGCGATGTTTGAACGAGCAAAGTTTTTAGAAATATTCAGTCAGCTCATGGAGTCCTCTTTTGGAAAACCTATGGATGCCTGCCCTGTATCGATGAGTCCTGCGATTGAAACGAAATTAAATAAAGTACGCAGACACATCATCGAACATGTAGATGAAGCACCTGATCCTGATCGCCTCGCCGTCATCTATGAACTGCCCCGAAATACACTTCGCGAAGGATACCGATTTGTCTATGGACAAACCATCCACCAGTTTCACTCCGATTACAAACTTGAATCTGCAATGCAAATGTTGAATTCCGGAGAATATCTGGTGAAGGAAGTAGCCTTTAAGATCGGGTATCAGAATCCCAGTCATTTCATCACGGCCTTTAAGAAGAAGTATGGGCATACGCCGAAGCAGTATTTTAAAGTCTCTGAAGCTGCTCTTTAAAATTTAGGACGCGGACGGTTGCTGAGCTGCAGCACATGGTAGAGCTCAGAGGTCGAAGCATTTATTAAGAAAATTTATGATTTATTAAGATTTGATTTTTTTAATCATAACAATTCCTGTTTTTCATATATAACCTGGACCATCTTTTAATTTATCATGAACGATCATGATGATCATGATGATCAGCGTTCTTCTTTACCAGATAAAGTTGACATCATCGATGAAAGGATAAGCAGATCTTAACATATCCCTTCTTTTTCCTATTTTATCTGCGTCCTCTTTTAATTTATCATGAACGATCTTGATGATCATGAAGATCAGCGTTCTTCTTTACCAGGTCAAGTTGACATCATTGATGAAACGATAAGCAGATCTTAATATATCCTTCTTTTTCTTATTTTATCTGTGTCCTCTTTTTGTTTCCCTTCGAATTCGATTAGCTTTATGATTGAATGAAATCTCTTGCATCACCCGATACCATTGTGGCCATTGCTTCAGGTAATGATGTTGCCGCCATTGGTTTAATCCGACTCTCTGGCCCTAAGGCCATCTCCATAGCAAACAAAGTATTTAAAGGGCGGAATCTCTCCCGTGTCGAATCACATACAATACACTACGGGAGGATCATAGATGAAGATGGACAGACATTAGATGATGTCATTGTCAGTGTATACAAATCACCAAAATCATTTACGACAGAAGATGTGATTGAGATCAGTTGTCATGGGTCGCCGTACATCCTTCATGAGATCAATTCACTTCTGATTCGACAAGGTGCGCGACCTGCTGATCCCGGTGAATTTACGATGCGTGCATTCTTGAATGGGCGAATGGATCTTTCACAAGCGGAAGCTGTCGCAGATCTTATTGAATCGCAATCAAAAGCATCACATCAAATGGCTATGCGTCAGATGAAGGGCGAAGTGTCGGGAGAAATACAACATCTGAGAGAGAAGCTTATTGACTTCGCAAGCCTGATTGAATTGGAATTAGATTTCGGCGAAGAGAATGTTGAATTTGCAGACAGGGATAAATTAAAAAATCTTGTCGGTGAAATTCTGTTGCTGACTTCACGACTCAAAGAAACATTTCATCTGGGCAATGCAATCAAAGAAGGAATCCCCACTGTGATCGCGGGACGACCGAATGCAGGTAAATCAACATTGCTGAATAAATTATTGCAGGAAGATCGTGCGATTGTATCTGCTACACCCGGCACAACGCGCGATACGATTGAAGAAATATTAGTCATCGATGGCATTCAATTCAGACTGATTGACACTGCCGGAATTCGTGAGGCCCATGATGAAATTGAATCGATGGGCATACAGCGTACGATGGATAAAATTGAGAAAGCATCGATATTGATTTATGTTTTTGATGTCACTACCTTATCGCCCTCTGAAGTTGCTGCAGATCTTGAAGCTATCTCCCCTGAAAATGCGAAAGTGATTCTGGCTGCCAATAAAATGGATCTCAACCCCTACACGGATGCGAATGAATGGAAGAAATTCCGCAGGATATTCCGATGATCACTTCGTTGCGACATTATTATGCACTTGAAAGAGCTGAGGGACGGTTGATTGATGTTGCCAGAGCTTTAGAACCGGACACTCCGGCATCAAACATACCGATTACCGATTACCGATTACCGAATACCGAACTACTGGCCCAGGATATCCGGCAGGCGTTGTATCATCTGGGGGAGATAACGGGGGAGATCAGTAGTGATGATATATTGGGGAATATTTTCAGCCGTTTCTGTATTGGAAAGTAATATTATATTTTATGATAAAGTTTAAATAACTAATAATCAATTTTATACAAAATTATTAATCACAAACCATGTAAATCGAATATAGTGTGTTATATTTACATGGATGATACACAGAAGACTTGAAAATCAGCTTATTAGTGCCATTAATCGCAGTCCTTCCGTTGTACTCATTGGTCCCCGACAGATAGGCAAAACCACATTGGCCAGACAAATAGCCATTGATTTTCCTTCCATTTATATTGATCTTGAAAAAGGAACGGACCGATTGAAAATTTCAGATATCCATTCGTTTCATGAGGTGAATAAAGACAAACTCATCATTCTGGATGAAGTTCAGTTAGCACCTGAAATTTTCGCAGAACTTCGGGGCATCATAGATGAACAAAGACGGGCTGGACATAAAAATAAACAATTTCTTTTCCTGGGTTCCGCATCGCTTGATCTGCTCAGACAAACTTCAGAATCCCTTGCAGGACGAATAGCTCTTCTTGAATTACATCCTATTGATGTATTGGAGTACCCTAATCCCGGAGATCTAAACACTATTTGGTTACGAGGTGGATTTCCCGAAAGTTTACTAGCTCTGTCTGATGAAGATAGTTTGGAATGGCGCCATCAATTCATTCGCACCTATCTGGAAAGAGATATTCCACAAATAGGCCCAAGAATTCCTGCGGAAACACTTTACCGTTTTTGGAGCATATTAGCCAACCTCCAGGGGAGTCCGTTGAATTCAGCACCTCTCTCAAAAAATCTGGATGTATCACAAACTACAGTTCGCAGATATCTTGACCTGATGGTCGATTTGATGCTAGTGCGGCGTCTGTCTCCGTGGAGTCAAAATCTAAATAAACGGTTACTCAGGTCGCCTAAAATATATATCCGGGATAGTGGTATCACGCATGCATTACTTCAAATTCAAAATTACAATGCGTTGTTAGGACACCCTGTCCAGGGAGGAAGCTGGGAAGGTTTTGTCATTGAAAATATAAGCAGCGTGCTACCCTATCATGTCCGCATGTATTATTACAGATCCCAGGCTGGCGCTGAAATAGATCTTATTCTTGAATTTTCGCCTACTGAAAAATGGGCCATTGAAATAAAGCGTTCGTCTGTACCATCCATTGGCAAGGGATTTTATATTGCCGCTGATGATATCAAGGCGACGCGTCGATATGTCGTTTATGCAGGTAAGGATAAATTTTCACTCGGGAAAGGAGTGATGGCCATATCGTTGAGGGAGATGATGGAAGCAGTGATGAAGGAAGGAGGGTGAGGAATAAAATAAACGCTGAAACTGTAAAATTCAATCCACGAATCCTGACGTATAAAACACTGAGAAAATGAAATGGAAAGTAATCAAGACGGAAGCACAATATCAAAAGGCCGTAAAAAGGACTTTGCAAATTTTTCATTCCACTGCAGGGTCACCAGAAAGTGATGAACTTGGCGTGTTGCTTTTGTTGGTCAAAGACTACGAGGAGCGCTATATCCCAATACCTGATTTGGATCCAATTGAGGTGATAAAACTAAAAATGGCGGAGAACGGAATAAAGGCGAAAGATCTTGAGCCACTTATTGGTAGCAAGGGCCATGTCTCCTCAGTGTTATCCGGAAAACGTGAGATTACTTTGCAAATGGCAAGAAGACTTCGTGATTACTTTCAACTTCCGGCTGAATTATTTTTACCTGCATCGAAGTAAGCGAGGATCACTTATGAATTAGAAAAATTATGTTTGTCGGGTTACAAACACTTTTAAGTAATGCATGCAGATAATCCCCAGAAACAAAAATCAATACTCCCCCCTCTTCCCCCTAAAATACTCCCACACCCTTAAAAATTTCTCCGAAGCTCTCAGGATAGGCTCCAGATCCACATCTTGTTTCGCCATCCACTTCCATTGTGATTCCAACAAACCCGGATGCGCAAGGCCTTGTATTTCGATTTGCTCATACACAGCACCGGGTACAACTTTAAAACAACCTTTCTTACCAACGCGTGGACGGCTATGGTTTAACCATCCATTAAAATCACTTTGAAAACCAATGGAGAGATCGATCATTTCATTTTCCGTGAGGTTGTAGATGGTAAGGGTACTGTCTTTTAAAATGCGGCCAACATTTTCTGCGATAAATGATTGCAAAGCTTCGTACGTAAACTGGTAAGTGTCAACAGAACCATTGCAATAATTCGGTTGATGATCCAATAAAACCTGATACTTCAGATCGGGATGATATGGCTTCAGCGAAATACCACTCAGTGGCAGAGACATAAAACCGTGTGCCTGGTATATGCGAATTACATCTTCTTCAGAGATTGAACGTTGCATATTTTGGATCGGCTTAAACATATCATGAGTGGAAACAGGCGGAATACCTAATTCAGCCATTAAGTTTAATGCATCCGCACGCGTAGAATCCGACATGTGGGAAATATCTGTCATGACACCCGCATTGGCCAGCCATTGAATAGCATTTTTGCCAAGTTCTGTGAGGCGTCTTTTTTTCTTGCTGTGCAGTGCGCCTTTGAGATTGATGATGCTATAAATAAAACCAGGCCTGATGGCTGCACTACCAAGTTCAGAGTCCACCATATGCATGAGCGTAATAAATGCGATTCCCTTACTTGCCCAAAAGTTTGCATCATCTTCACTTCCTACTAGTGACTTGCCACCTTCAATTGAATAAATAATGATCGTTTTCTTCGTTTGCGTCACCAATTTCCTGACTTCTTCGGGTGATTTTGCAATCGCAAATTTGTCTGAATGATGCTTTACAAAATCTTCAACATATGCTATCTGCTCCAGGATTATGCCGCGCGCTTTTTGACGATTACGGATTCTTTCTTTGGTCATAAACCCCACCACAAAGATTCGACAGCCCTTATTATCCTCCCAGTAATTCGCATAATTGACGTTTGTAAACGTGTGCTTGTATGTTAATTTGGGAGGATGCTTTTCGTCAAAATAAGTTAGTCCAGGCTTAAAATTTGAATGCGCAATATGCATCGTTGGATGGATCTGCAGGTCCATGTATTCATGAATGACCTGGCTTTGGGCAGTAAGTGCGCAGAGAAAAAAGAAAGCGAGGTATGTGTATGGGTGTTTCGGCATTCTCTGTCTGGACTAGGATTCGTAGGATTAAAGGATTAGTAGGATTAAT